>NZ_JBPNXV010000002.1:0-128752 GCF_051235805.1 Pseudothermotoga sp. U03pept
CAAGCTGTGAAACAACAAGCAGACTCAAGTCAAAATGTGAGCGGTGCTTCAGAAGAGCTAAGTTCTATAGCAGAGAGTTTGGTAGAACAAGTGAGAAAGTTCAAGATCTGAGGAAATCTTTAAATACTCTTTGATGTTTTCAAAAACAAGATTGAGATGAAAGGGGCTTTATGCCCCTTTCATATTTGAAGAGGTATCTTTCCTATGAAGATCTATGCAAAGCCAACAGTTTTTTCTTGTGGCAGAAAGTGTTTCAGTCTTCTCCTTTGTGCCTTGGTAGTAAATCGCAAGTTAAGAACGATTGAAAATCAGATTCACCAGAGAAACGAGAAATTTCGGGTGATTCAGATTCTTCCAAAGACTTTTATTCAACGCAGCGATTCACGCAATTGCATGATCTGTTTATCATACCGAGGTAAGAAGACTTTCTCATTGAAAAGTGATGTAATTGATCTTTGACTGCTCAAGAGAATCGTTGGATGGAGTTATGCACTGGATGAAATAAAGGATAGAGATCTTCGGTGGGTAGAGAAAGTACTGAAAATGTTCATAAAAGATCAGACCGTCACTACTCATAGATTCAAACCTCGCCAATCTTGCCCTGTTTCTTTTTGTAACACAGTAATAATGTGTGTTATGTATTAGATAGATTGTGAAAGAAATCTTGCGAAAATGAAAGCAAGTTGAAGAATATTCACATTGCAGAGTACAGAGTGGTAGTTTTGTTCAGTTTTCTTTTAGAATGGCGATTTTTCATACTTGACAACCTCGAGTACCCGCTGTATGTTAGTTGCAGGATGCAAACAACTAAGGAGTGGTTTTTCTGAACCAGCTACAGCATTTGGTACTCAAATTCATACATCAAGAAAGAGAAAGCACAGCGAGAACTTTGAGTGAACATCTCATGGTAGATGAATCGACTATCTCAAGGAACCTTAGACCACTGTTGCAGTCAAATATGATCAACGTGGTCGGCTTACTCCCAGCAGGGAGTTTTGGTGGCAGGCAGACTCGAGTGTTCTCTATCAATCCTGCCTATCTCAAAATTCTTGGTGTATCAATAGAGCAAGGTGAACTGTGCCTGGTAAAGTCCGATTTCTGTGCAAATGTTCTCTCTTGCGAACAAAAGACCGTCAGAATAAACTGCAGTAATTTCGCTTCTGTTCTTTCAGAGATCGTTCTTGAACACAAAGGTGAGATCGATGCTCTGGCAGTAGCCGCGCCTGGATTGATCTCTTCCTCAAAGGCAAAGATTGTGTATTCTCAAGCACTCGGTATAGAGAATCTCTTTCTTGATGATCTTTTCAAGAACTTGGACATACCTTACATCGTCATGAACGATGCCAATGCGGCAGCGGCGGCATATCTATCAAAGGCTAAGAACCTGGTCTATTTCTTGCTGAGCATACCCTTTGAGCTCTCAAAGGCTGTTGGGCTTGGCGCTGGCATTGTGTTGAATGGAGAGATCTACGAGGGTAGCAACAACTCAGCGGGTGAATTGGGCGAGGGAATAGCTCTTTTTGAAGATTCCAGAAAAACTTTGGAAGAGTTGTTAAAGAACAGAAAGCTCTTCGCTCAAATGAACTTTGAGAGGTTCGTGCAACACATCGCTTCGAAGATCTCAACGGCAGTGAATTTCATAGACCCAGAACTCATTATTCTTGGCGGTGACTTCTGCATATTTGAGAAACAACTTTTGATGAAGATCGTACAAGATGTTGAGAGAGCAGTTACAGTGAGAAAGATCAAAACTCTTGAGTGGCAGTTTGACACCGAAGGTTCAAAAACTGTAGCCATTGGTGCAGTCCATGGCTTTCTGAACAGATTTTTCGAGAATCTGGATTTCGCAAACCGCGTTATTGCAAAGAAGGGAAGAGATAAGAGTGAAGAACTTTGAGAGGATTTTCTTTTGTGGGATCTCAAAGGTTGAAGATCTTCAAATCGTTTTGGAACACAATGTTGGAGGAGTACTTCTTTATTCGTCAATTTTCAAAGATCCATCAGATTTTCTCTACGTGTTGAATCTCTTGAAGGGCAAAAGGATCTTGCTGTGTACAGACCACGAAGGTGGGCAGATAGAGATCATACCGTACATATTTCCAAGTCCTGGAAATCTCTTGATGGGAAGGAGTAACGAAGAAGCCGTTAACCGTTACTGCACTTTTGCTGGAAAGATTATGAAAATGCTTGGCTTCAACATGGTATTTGCACCAGTTCTCGATCTTTATTGTGCAACGTCGAACTCTGTTATTGGTTATCGAAGCTATGGTGCAGACCCATCTGTTGTTGCAAAGATGGGGTTGGCTGCAGTTGATGGTTATCGAAGATCGGGTATCGTTCCATGTGTGAAACATTTTCCTGGTCATGGCAGAGCCACTCAGGACAGCCATGAAGAACTGGCTATCGTGGAGGCCGATCATCAGGCTTTGAAAGAAGACTTATACCCGTTTGAAGTTGCGATCAAGAACCAAGTTGAATCAATCATGCTAGCTCACGTTGTCTACCCAGCTTTAGATGACAAACCTGCGTCGATCTCAACAAAAATTATCAAAGATTTACTCAGAGAGGAACTCAGATACAATGGTTTGATCATAAGCGATGCCGTTGAGATGAAGGCTTTGTCAAAAATCTATTCTCCATCTGAAATCATTGAGCAGTTCATAAACTCAGGTGGAGATATGTTAATTCTTTCAAATCCAGCCAATCTTGAAATCTACGTGCGCGCGTTGAAAGAATTATTGCAAGATGGCAGACTGGATATCAAACAGCTGAACTGTGCAGTAGAAAGAATAGAGTCTTTTGCAAAACCTGTTGAGAGCGAAATAGAATTTCTCTACTCAGCAATAGAAAGTTCCGTAGAGTTACATTTGAATAAACTCAAAGACAAGGAGCGATTGTTCCTCCTTCCAAGCTCTGTTTCTTTCAGTCAGGCAGATGTTTCTCACACGTATCTGCCTTTGATCAAAGAACAAGCTCAAAGACTCTTGAGGGCAAAGATTGTAGAGTTAGACGATCTAGGAGACTACACAAACGCTTTGGTCATAGATTTCATAGTCGATTTAACTTTAGATCAAATCAATGTGCATCGAGAACTTTCAAAAAGCTTTGATGTTATCTACCTGCTCACAAGAAATGCTTCACTCAAAAGGTACTTTGAAGATCTAAACTATGCTGTTCTCTATTCTTTGTCTCCGTTGGTAACTGGGATAGTCTTCAGGAAGATCTCTAAATTTCTCACAGGGGGTGAGTAGTGTGGTCAAAAGATTCTTACTGATTGCTCTGGTACTCCTGACAGCTTTGAGTTTTGGTAAAACCAAGATCGTCTTTTGGCAGTTCATGATGGACGACGCTATTGCAAAGGAAGTCCTCGAAGGTTTTTCGAAGGAATATCCAGATATCGAGATCGAGCTTGTGCAACTTTCCTGGTCCACTGGCTTTGACAAAATCGTCACAGCGATTGCTGCAAATGCTCCACTGGATGTTGTTGAGCTGGGTAACACATGGGTTGCAAACTTTGCAGCACAGGGAGCTATCTTGCCACTTTCAGAACAAGATCTGGCAAAGTACAAGTCTTTCCCAGGCATGAATTCGGCAGAGTACTTTGGCAAGTACTATGGTTATCCATGGTTACTCGGGACGCGTGCCATGTTCTACAACGTCGATTTGATGACAAAAGCTGGACTTGATCCAAACAATCCACCAGAGAGTTGGTCTGAGTTGCTCGAAGCTGCGAAGAAGATATCTCAAATCCCTGGCGCATACGGTATAGGACTACCAGCAGGTGAAGTTTACAGTCCTTGGCAAGAATGGTTTTTGCTCGCAGTATGGGGCAACAACGGCGATGTAGTTTCAAAAGATCTCAAAAAAGCAACACTCAACACACCACAGGTTAGAGAAACAGCAGTTTTCTACCAAGAGCTTTCGAAATATTCAATGAAAAGTAAACAAAAAGATCTTGGAGAAGCCTTCGGGCAGGGCAAGCTTGGATTCCTGGTGAGTGGAGCGTGGTCGATAGGAAGTTTAGCACAATCTTATCCAAATCTGAACTTTGGTGTCTGTTTTATACCCAGACCAGATAAACCAACTGGAGTGCACGCATCTTTCCTTGGCGGAGAGATTCTGGCAATTCCAAGACAATGCAAGAACATCGAAGCAGCCAAGAAGCTCATAGAATATCTCATGAGACCAGAGGTTTCAATGATCATCACCAAACATTATCCCGGTGTCTATCCTGCAGACCCGAAAGCCGCCTCTGATCCATGGTTCGATGACAACCCACTGCACCTGATTTTCTTTGAGCAACTCAAGACAGCTTACCCAGTTCCACCCACACCCGCATGGCCCAAGATAGAAGATATTCTCACCAACGTTGTCGACGATTTGATCGTTAGTTACAAACCAGTTGATGAAGTTCTACAGCGCTACAACGCGGAGATTCAAAGGGTGCTCGACGAGGTCAAATGAAAAAGTGGGGACGCTTCAGCGTCCCCTTGATAGAGACAAAAAAGTCCGTTATGGCTCACAGAAATTATACAGGAGGAGAAAAAGGTTGAGGAGAACTAAAGCTTTAACAATCTTTCTCTTTTTGCTACCATGGCTTGTGACTTTTGCAGTTTTCACTGCATATCCACTAATTTTTTCAATAATTGTGAGTTTTACAGATTACACTGGTTTGAACCCAAAGATGGACTATGTTGGAATGAAAAATTATCTGAGGGCTTTTTCAGATTCAGTCTTTGTCAAAGCCCTTAGTAACACTTTCAGCTTTGTCCTAATCACCGTACCTGCAACGACCATTATTTCTCTCTTTTTGGCGTTACTTTTGACCAGCGGCATAAGGTTCAAGAGACTCTTTCAAGCAGGGTTTTTCTTGCCTTCTGTGATCTCGATGGTTGTCATCTCTATGATTTGGTTGTACATCTACAGTGCGACAGGTCCATTGAATCTTTTCTTCAATTCAATAGGTGTGAGGGTGCCAATGCAGAGCTGGCTTTCTTCTTCGAAAACAGCCTTTGGCTCCATCATGGTCATGGACGTATGGTCTGCTGTTGGTTATTACACAGTCTTGTTCGTAGCCGGCTTGCAGAGCATACCCATACAGCTTTACGAAGCAGCCAGGATCGATGGTGCAACAAGGTGGCAGACTATCAAGAGGATCACACTGCCTTTGCTCAAGCCAACGATCTTGTTTGTCATTTCGATAAACTCTATCAGGTCTTTTCAGATCTTCACAGAGATCTTTACGCTCACAGGCGGTGGTCCTGCAAACTCAACACAGACGATCGTTCATTACCTTTACGATACTTCTTTCAGAAAGTTCGAAATGGGTTATGGTTCAGCGATGGCTTACATTCTATTTGTCATTATCTTGAGTATAACACTTTTCCAAAGAAAGATTCTAAAGGGTGAGCAGCTGTGAGAATCTTCATCTACAGTTGTTTGTTCATCTTTCTTGCGGTGTCTTTGCTACCACCATTTTTGATGATCTTCACCTCTTTTGTACCAGAAGGAGATCTCTTCAACAGAACTATTGAAAAAACATTGGCTGATTTCGAAGCTCCCAGAGTCGTCTTGCTCAACAAGATAAGACCACTGAAGAGTTCTTTGAATGTGATTCAACTGGAGAATAATTCATTTGCAAAGATACAGCCAAGCACTGAGTTTGTTGGTTTAGGTTTCTCTCTTGGCTCTTCTGATATAAACATGTTGAAGTTTGTGTGCTTCAAGATAAAAAATGATCTGCCCGTCTTGGTGAGAGTTGGCTTTAAAGACATAAAGGAAAGAGTTGAGTATTTCTACGAACAACAGCTACCAGCTAATCAACGATGGTCGATTCAAAAGATAGCTATAAACCCAAAAACTCTGTCGCTCGACACACTACACATTTCACAGTTAAGGATAGAGTTCATAGCTCGGTCAGAGATTTATATGGACGATGTATCTTTTGTGAACAGCTTTCCAACCTTCTACAACTTCATCAAAGTGCTCGGTTCAGACAATTTTGGCAGATATCTTTTGAACAGCAGCATAGTTTCTGTTTCGGTGGTCATCGGAAATATCTTTTTCTGTGCCCTCATTGGATATTGCTTTGCCAGGAAAAGCTTTCGTTTCAAAGAAACGCTCTTTGCTTTGATACTTGGCACTATGATGATTCCGCCGCAGGTGACGATCATCCCAGTTTTTATCTTGATGAAAAAATTAAATTTGATAGACACCTACTGGGCGCTGATATTGCCAAATCTTGTTTCACCTTTTGGTGTCTTTCTGATGCGCCAATATATTGAGCAACTACCTTTTGAACTCGATCAAGCAGCGTATGCAGATGGTGCGAATGATTTTCAAATCTTCTGGCATGTGATCTTTCCTCTGTGCAAACCTTCGATAGCAGTTTTAGGTATTAACACCTTTGTTCTTACTTGGAACGATTTGTTCTATCCACTGATTTTGACAACTTCCCGAGAGATGAGAACTGTGCAAATAGGTTTGGCGCTCTATCAAAAACTGAATGTCTTCACCTGGCCAACGCTCATGGCAGCTTCAACCTTGGCAGGCTTGCCGATAATAATAGTCTTCTTAATCTTTGAGAAAAAGATCATCTCTGGTATTCTCGAAGGAGCAGTAAAGGGCTAAACAAACTCAAGTACGTTTTCCAAAGGCTGGCGATCTCGAGCCGAAAGTTCTGCATTCTGGTGCTTTTCAGAAAGTCCTGAAAGATCACCTGTTGGGTATGCAATCGCCAAGATCGTTATGAGCACATGGTCTTCTAAGTTTGGGAAAATCTTTTTGACGGCGATTGGATCAAAGCCTGCAACAGGATGAGCCACCAAGCCCATTTGAGTAGCCTGAATCTGTAAGAATGCCACAGCTTGACCAAGATCGAAGAGAAAGTAATCTCTGTTATCTGAAAGCTGACAATCCATATCCTTCTTTGAGTGAACGATTATCAAGGCAGGTGCCTTCTTCATCCAATAATTTCCACCAGAAAGAGCTTCGTGTACTTTTTCGAGCATCTCTTTTGATCTAACAACTATGAACCTCCAAGGTTGTTTGTTCGAACAAGATGGTGCAAGATGTGCTGCCTGTAGGAGAATTCTGAGTTGTTCGTCTGAGATCTTTTCTTCACTCAGAGCCCTTCTGGCTCTTCTGAGTACTATTAATTGATTCAAAGAGTTGTCTTCGCTGATAATCTTCAGTAATTCTGCCTTCACTTGTTCAACATGTCCTGCGACTTTTACATTAAAAGCACTCCACCTGATCCTGTACCATCGATCCAGGATTAACGTTGATCTCAAAATCTTACCATTCTTTTGTGCATTCAGCGACTTAGCAAGCTCACCGTTTGTATCTGCCAGGAAACTCATCCTCAATTGATATTTCTCTTTGAAAATCTTCAACGTCTTTGAACTGTCTCTTGAGACACCAAAAACTTGCGCGCCACGACTTTCGAACCATTCGATTTCCTTTGAAAAGTCTTGAGCCTCTTGCGTACAGCTAAGAGTGCCAGCCTTTGGAAAGAAGTATAATACAGTATACCTACCAAGTAGATCAAGATTCGTTCTCTCCCTGTTTTCTTCATCCAGGAGTTTGAAATCGACCAATTTCATTTTCTCACCTCCAAGAATGATAATACTTGATTTACTGACTGAGAGTACCAGAGGTGAGTTCTTGATAAGTAGTGGTATCATCCAGATGGTAATATGCTTTAATCTCGTTGCCATAGAAAGGTGGCTAACGGTGAACGAAAACTCTTGGAAGATTTTCTTTGACCAATATGCTCCACGCTACATGGATGAGATTTTCACAAAGAATTACCAAGCAGGAGGTAGATTTCATTGAAGAAGAATTCGATCTGCCCGAGGGCTCATCCATACTTGATGTTGGATGTGGCACAGGAAGACATGCTATTGAGCTTACGAAGAGAGGTTACAGAGTAACAGGTATAGACATCTCTGAACAGATGTTAAGGGAAGCTCAGAGGAGATGCATAGAGGAATCGATTGATGTGGAATTCATTCAAGTAGATGCCACCAATTTTGAAGCTAAAGAATTGTACGATGCTTGTATTTGCCTTTGTGAGGGAGCTTTTGGACTTTTGTCAGAAGGAGAAGATCCATTTGAAAGAGACATGAAGATATTGAGAAACATCAACAGAGCTTTGAAAAGCAATGCGCCTTTCTTATTGACAGCCCTCAATGGTTTGAGGATGATTCGCAGCTATACAGATGAAGATGTGGCAACGGGTGTATTCGATCAGCTTGGAATTGTTGAAACTCATCCTATGTCAAATTACATTGAAAATGCGCCAGAAGGAGTCTTCCTTAGGAAGAAGGGTTTTGTTGCAACTGAACTTGTGTTGATGTTGAAGGTGAGTGGGTTTCATGTACAACACATCTGGGGTGGTACAGCAGGTTCGTGGAACCGTCAACCACTCAAAATGGACGAAATGGAGTTAATGGTCTTTGCCAGAAAGATCAAAAATGATTTTTCTAAGTGAACGGTTTTTGGAAATCTGAAGTGCCTTCAGGTAGGCTTTTCTGTTCACACTCTGCATTTCGAGCTGAAAATAGTTACAGTCGATTTGTGATCTACTCAAGTTCCGTTGGGAATTTGACGGCATCGGCAACTTCTCTTATCTTCATTGGGATTTTTTGATTAATACCACGGCATCAAATGGAAGAATAGTTGACTTCATTCAAATTATGTGCTATTATTAAAAAAAAAGACAATAATCAACCGCTAAACTTTCTGGGGAGGGGATTGGGATGAGAAGATTGATCTTTGTGCTCGTAACATTAGTTTGCACAATTCTGTTCGCAAAGGGTGCGTTCTACGTAACAGAGTATGAAAGCAAGACTGAGTATCAGATCGAGTACATGCTTGATTCAGAGTTGCATACTTGGGTAGGCAAGAAAGATTCCGTTGATCTAAGCCTTGATAAATTCAATCTGCTTCTGTCGGTCATTGAGAAAAACGCCCACTATGTTGAAAAATTGAAGAATCAACTGGAAATCTCGAACAAACAGATTGCCGATCTTCAGAAAGAACTTGATGCGGCAGTTGCGACCATGACAAGCCTTCGAGATAGGCTAACTGAGAAAGAGAAATTGCTTGATACGGCAATTGCGACCATGACAAGCCTTCGAGATACACTAACTGAGAAAGAGAAATTGCTAGCAAGCCAAAATGAAATTATAGCTGACCTGACAGACAAACTCAAGCAAAAGGACAATCTGATAAACAACCTGAGACAGCAACTACACAATCAGGAAATCATAAACAAGAGCCAAAATGAACTGATAGAAAAGAAGAACGAGTATATCTCAATTCTGGAAGGGACTGTACCCGCAACGGCAACAAATCTTGTAAAAGAGATGGATTAAAAGATATCTGCGCTGACTGATCAGCTTTCAGATGCACAAGCTTCCATCACATCTTTGCAAGAGGACATTCACCATCGAGAAGAGCGAATCAAAGAATTAGAGAAAGCGTTAGCAAGCGCAAATGAAAAAATAGAGTTTCTCGGCGGACTTCTCGAGACTGCGGAAAGTTCTGTGACAAACCTGCAGAATACTTTGCAAGAAAAGGAAAAGCAAATCGATGAATTGCTGAAGAAACTTCAAGCGACAGAAGATCTTCTGCAGAACAAACTATCAGAATCTGTCTTGTTGCTCAATTCGCTTCAAGAGCTTTGGTCAGAGATCCAAAGTACATCTGATCAATGGCAAGATCTAAACACAAAAACCAAAGAAATAATCAAAAGACTGAGTGAGATTTTCTCTGGAAAATAACACGTTGATGACCGCCAAAGATCAGAATGCTGTTGTTTTTCAAGTTATTGTCAATTCAATAAATAGATATAGATAACTGAAGCTTAGAGATTAGCAATCTGTAGTACTCTCATTGGTTGATCAATCGATCGGGTGCCTTTCATTCAAGAAGGCACCAATTTATTTGCTGTCATATAGCCCATCGAAGTGGCGTGCTGAATAGATCTTGTCCAGCTAGAGCAATCACCTATAACGTGTAGGTTCTTGGTCACATCGTTGTTGAATTTGTCTGAATAAAATTCCATTTCAACGGCGTAAAGTAGATTCTCAAAATAAGCAACGTCATCTATAACATCACCGAGCTTGTCTACAAAATCAACCGACGACTTTCTGATCTTCGATGCAAAGACTAAATTTGCATCTTCCAAACGGTTGTGCCAAAGAGAGAATTGATGTTTTTGGATGAGGAAAAGTATTCGAAAAGATTACTGTTAGTTTCTTTGAGTGAGTCGGTTCCCAAATGGAAGAAATAAGCCTTAACAGGTTCGAAACCATTATCGTAAAAGGTTCTATACGTCCCTTCGCCTGAAAATGACTCGCCGAATTCTATTCTTCTTCCTTCTCGTTCGAAAGATTTGAGTTACTCGATCATATCAGTCTTATCCTTCACAGTGGGTTTGTATCCAAAATGTGTCAAATAGAATATCGCTGTCTTTTGCTGTATTTCGATGGGAATATCCAGTTCTCCACCCATACTCTTGCTGATGAAAACCTTTCCAACCATTCACTCGTGCTTGCAAATTTTGACTTGCTCGCTACTTTGTTTGACTTTGCAAAAAAGCCTCTCTAGGAGCTAAGAAAACAAAGGCTAACGACACGGCGAGTATCAAGAGGTTGAGCAGTAAGAAGAAACCAAATGCGTTCATTCTGTCAACTATTATTCCACCCAAGAGAGAGCCGATGGGTGTCAGTCCAGAGGAGAAGATAGTGAGAATAGACAGAACTCTTGAGCGCACTTGAGAAGGAATCAAAGCTTGGAGATTGGCACCTATTGGGACATTCACAAGCATGTTGAAGATTCCTATCAAGAGCAAAAAGAATGATGACAAGAACATGGAAAGACTTTTCTGTGTACCAACTTGCATGAGTAACAATGCCATAAGGCAACCTATAAAGCTTTCCAAAGTTATCCCAATGGTGACAAGCCTTTTTGAATCAGTTGATGAGAAAAGAGTTGCGGTCAATAGACTTCCAAACAAAGCACCGACCATGAAGAGCATCTCGAGTATTCCGAACCACTGTGCTGAAAAATTAAGTTCCTTTCTAAGTATATATGGGATCACAACTGAGAAAGCAGGAGCTGAAATAAAATTGGCAATTGCTGCAAATATGAAAAGAGATTTTAATCCTCTGTTTGAAACGACGAATTTGATCCCATTTGCAATTTCCTTAAAGACACTCTCTGTGATGATTCTCTTTGAAAAGTTATAACGAATGAACAACTCACTCACGGCTGAAAAGATATAGAAAACCCCAGTGAAAAGAAGAACATACGTCATACCTGAAAAACCGTACAACAAACCACCGACTGCAGGACCTGCTATCTGTGCCAAAGACGTTGCCGCAGTGTTCAGTGACACTGCTTTTCTCAGTCTCTCAGCGTTAACCAAATCGGCTAACATCGCTGAACTTGGTGCATCGAAGAGCGCACTGATGATACCGAAGAACACATAAAAGATCAGCAAGCCAGTGATAGTTAATTTTCCATAGAGGCTCAACAGGAAACTCAACAGCAAAAGTGATCCTTTTGCAAGATCCAGAAAAACCATGAGATGTTTTCTGTTCATTCTGTCACCAATAACACCGGCAAACGGCAAGATCACAAATCTTGGAAGAGCACCAGCCAATGAAAAGATGCCCATCATAGTGCCAGAGCCAGTTTTGTCTAAAACGAACAAAGGCATCGCAACCATTAAAGCAGCCCAGCCAAGCAGTGATTCAAACCTACCAGAGATAAAGAGCAATAGATTGGAAAGTTCCCCATCTAATCTTTTTGTCATTTGATTCTCCTTCCTTAACATCGATTATTGTAATCGATGCTTTCAAGAAAGATTTCATCACAAAAAGAGTTTTATCACAGCTTCGCTCAAGTTTCAAAATCAAAAGAAGCAATGCTCTTAAATCAGTTTACAGCTTCAAAGTTGGCTGAAGAGATCAAAAAAGAACCTTCAGTTGTCCGCAGGCAGGCTTCGTAAGGTTATTGAAGCTACCGGCACACCACAAGATACGATATGACAAATCATCTCGAAAGAAGAGCCAAGATGTTCAATTGCTTTTATCAATCGCCGTGAGATCTTCGATTACAATCTGGTGATAAAACTTTCAAATGGATGATTTTATGCATTAAAATTGAATTGAGGTGAGAGTATGATCGAAAGACTGGTAGAGTTTTGGAAAGCCTGCTGTTATCTTTCGGCGGGCATGATCTACCTGCAAGACAATCCACTGCTTAGAATGCCACTTAAAGCTGAACACATAAAGAACAGATTACTCGGTCACTGGGGTGCTTCACCTGCTTTGAGCTTTGTGTATGTTCATGCAAATAGGGTCATTAAAAAACATGATCTTCATGCAATCTTCGTAGCTGGACCAGGTCATGGCGCACCCGGTGTGATAGCTCCAGTGTACCTTGAAGGTACATTGACTGAATACTATCCAGAGTTCACGCAAGATGAAGAAGGTATGAAGAAGCTTTTCAAGTACTTCTCATTTCCTGGTGGATTTGGCAGCCACTGTACACCAGAATTGCCAGGTTCGATACAGGAAGGTGGTGAGCTTGGTTATTCACTTTCCCACGCGTATGGCTCTGTCTTCGATAACCCAGAGATTATAGCAATAACAGTTGTGGGTGATGGTGAAGCAGAGACTGGACCACTTGCGGCATCGTGGCATTCTAACAAATTTCTCAATCCTGCCAGAGACGGTGCTGTTTTGCCAATACTCTCTTTGAACGGCTACAAAATAAATAACCCAACGATCCTTGCTCGAATAGAAGAGGACGAACTGATCAATTTGTTCAAAGGCTATGGATACGAACCCATCATCGTCGACGGTACCGACGATTATCTCGGATCACACCAGAAAATGGCAGAGGCTATGGAAAAGAGCGTCGAAAGAATCATAGATATCTGGTCTGATGCCAGAGCCAAGGAGAAGATGCAAAAACCTGTCCTGCCCATGATAATCTTGAGAACTCCCAAAGGTTGGACTGCTCCGAAAAAGGTCAAAGATCACTACATAGAAGGCTACTGGAGGTCTCACCAAGTACCGCTCGCAGATGCGAAAGAAAATCAAGAGACTCTCAAGATTCTGGAAAACTGGTTGATGAGTTATGAACCTGGTAAGCTCTTTGATCCATCTGGAAGGCTGAGAAAAGATCTGCTCGAGTTTGTTCCACCAGACCATTTGAAGATGAGCAAAAACCCAGCAGCAAACGGTGGGCTCGTTAGAACTCCCTTGAAGTTACCGCATCCGAAAGAGTTTTCCATCGATCCACAGCAACAGAAACTTCACGAGAACACTCGTCCATTGGGAGATTATTTGAAAAAAGTTATCGAATTCAATCCGAACAACTTCAGAGTCTTCGGACCAGACGAGACAAAGTCCAACAGACTCGATGCAACCTTCGCTCACGGTAAGGTTTGGAATGCAAAGATTTTACCTGTCGACAGCGACGAAGGTTTTCTTTCAGCCTCTGGAAGGGTTATGGAGATTCTTTCTGAACACACGATCGAGGGCTGGCTCGAAGGCTACCTCCTCACGGGCAGGCATGGTTTGCTGAACACCTACGAAGGTTTTGCACCTATCATTTCTTCAATGGTCAATCAGTTTGGAAAGTGGATCGACATATCCTCCGACATCCCTTGGAGAATGCCGATCTCTTCTTTGAACTTGTTGTTGACCTCAGTAGTGTGGCGGCAAGACCACAATGGTTTCACACACCAAGATCCAGGCTTTATTACCTCAATAGTCGATAAATGGCCCAACGTGGTAAGAGTCTACTTCCCAGCGGATGCAAATACACTCTTGGCAACGGTGTGGCACTGTCTGCAAACAACGAACAGGATAAACATCATCGTGGCAGACAAACAGAAGCATCCACAGTATCTCACCGTAGAAGAAGCGATAAAGAGTGTGATAAAAGGTATCTCAATTTGGGAGTTTGCATCGAATCATTTACACGAAGAACCAGATGTTGTCATAGCAAGCTGCGGAGATATTCCCACCAAAGAGGCAGTCGCAGCGGTGAAGATCTTGAAAGACTTTTTCCCGGAGCTCAAGATGAGATTTGTGAATGTGGTGAATCTCTTCACTCTAACGCCAAACAATGAACATCCCGACGGCTTGACAGACAGAGAGTTCAACTCTTATTTTACAACCGACAAACCTGTGATCTTCAACTTTCACGGTTACCCTTGGTTGATACACAGACTTACCTACAGAAGAAAAAACCACAACAACATACACGTTCGAGGCTATCGCGAAAACAGAAAATTTGGTGTAGACTCTACAACGCTCTCACCATTTTTGAAAGGAAGAGGTGGTATAACCACACCAATGCAACTGGCGATTTTGAATCAGATCGATAGATTCAGCATAGCTATAGACGTAATAGACAGAGTCGAACGAATAACAGAAAAGGCTGGTTACGCCAGAGATTTGATTAGAAACGCCCAGATTGAGGCTCTACAGTATGCTTATGAACATGGCGTAGACAAACCAGATCTTTAAATCTTTTTCTCGGGGGGTTGGCTGTGCAGATCAAGGTTGTTTACATAAGCGGCAGGTTCACCGTTTTGATCCCACTTTTGGGTTTTCTACTCGTGTGGATCGGGTTGCCGGTTTTTGTATTCAGTTTGCTGCGCTGGCAAATTCCCGGTTGGACTATCTTTCTTGGCTTTGTTGGAAGCCTTGTTCTGGCTTTGGCTTTTTCTGTTTTTACTTATGGACCTTTGATGAAGCTCGCTAAGGCAAGGTATGGCATTTTGGCTTTCGAGGATGGAGTTCTTACCTACAAAATTGGCAGGCACAAAGGTACTATTGATCTGAAAAAGCCACATGAACTTTCAATCAGTGCTGGAATAAGTGGTAGGGGCAAATCGACTGCGCAAATCGATTTTCGAAACACAAAGTTGATCATCCATCTGTATGGAACAACTCGTGAAAAGGTACTGAGAGTTTTTCCAGAGTCTTATTTCATCGACGAGCTCTCTGTTCTGCCAGAAGAGGGTCTTTGGGGCTTTGTATTATCTGAAGATGAGCCTGAACAAAAGAGATTCTTCTTTGCAGTCCTGGAGAGTGCGTGGCAAAACCGTGAGAAAAATAAGTACTATCAAGCTTTTGCACACTATCCTTGGCATGAAAAACCCAATCCAGCTTTCAGGCATATCAAAGTTATAAAAACTGAGTCTATGACGCCTGAAGAGAAAGAGTTTATCGACGAACTTTTAAAACAGGTAGTTGATAGATTGGAAGGTTCTTACGTCCGTGCCACACCACATTACCTCGTTGGTTGGGCTTACAAGTCTGTCAAAAGTACGTGGACAGGTACACCAGATTACTACTTCGTAATGCCCATCGGCTGTATCAATGTGGAAGTTTCACTTCCAAGACCAGATTGGAAGCCTTTCCTCATTGGGAATGTCATTTTAGAAGCCCTCGAGAGCTTGGGAGGTTCTAAAGGGTCGAGAATACCTCTTCGAGACAAAAGATATCTGTATATACGTGGAAAGGACAAAGATGGAAAAAGCTTAGAGCTGGCTTTCGATTGGTACGACCTTACATCTTCATTGTACGAAGAATCAGAAAGATTTGTCACATTTGCGAATCGTTAACAAGCCTTTGCATCGTACAGAAGAATTCATTGTCTAAGCCCAGCAACCAGCACATATCAAGATTTTCACTGAGAGTTTTTTGACCAAAATTGAAATACCATTCCGAACTTCGACTGTCTACATTCCTCTTTCAACGTAAGTTCAGTTGAAACTAAGATGGGGCGGATACAAACGCTTCGGTTCAGCTTTTGTTTTCATTATTCTTACTTAGATTGAGTTGAGATATCGCAGTGGGTCAAGCCAACCACGTTGACAAGCTTGTTCACATCCCACATGGTTCATATAAAACAGACCGCACCCATCTGGTTTCAATCGAATCTAAGAGGAAGTTCACATCCCACGTAGTTCAGATAAAACTACATCCATCATGGAAGATACACGTTTTCCATCTTCAAGTTTACATCCACGTAGTTCAGATAAAACAACATAAACAGTACGCTCGTTGCCTGTCAGAAGTTGATTTACATCCCACATAGTTCAGATGAAACTTGGGTGTAGTGCTTTATTTTGATGGCACAAGAGAAGTTTATATCCCACATAGTTCAGATGAAACTTGCTTTTCGTTTTCCATGATCGTTTTCGCTATTTCATGTTTATATCCCACATAGTTCAGATGAAACGCCTGTAGCGGAGGAGGTGAGATGATGGCGAAAATAGGTTTATATCCCACATAGTTCAGATGAAACCCTACTTACGCAATACATTCCTGAACCTTTCGATCTGTTTATATCCCACATAGTTCAGATGAAACACAAATGATCTTTGAAAAACTGAAAGTTCATGAGCCAAGTTTATATCCCACATAGTTCAGATGAAACTGATAACAGCAGCGAAAATCTTAAGGATAATTGAATCAGTTTATATCCCACATAGTTCAGATGAAACGACTACACGCCCGATCAGGACAATCACACCACAAAAGGTTTATATCCCACATAGTTCAGATGAAACTTGTCGTCTATCCCAAGCGCATCATTTTCGTCGAGTGTTTATATCCCACATAGTTCAGATGAAACTCTCGCGATCAATTCCGATATGCAAGCCGCGAATTAGTTTATATCCCACATAGTTCAGATGAAACTTTGAATTTGCTCTTGCCACACTCGATGGTCAGACTCAGTTTATATCCCACATAGTTCAGATGAAACACTTCAAATCTCGACGCGGCAATCGATAGTGTAGAAGAGTTTATATCCCACATAGTTCAGATGAAACAAAGCAGAGAAAAAGCTCGCAAAGCTGATCTATGAGGTTTATATCCCACATAGTTCAGATGAAACGAAAAAGGGATTGACTCAAAAGCAGTTGGCGAAACTTCTGTTTATATCCCACATAGTTCAGATGAAACTGAGATTGCTAAATCCACCATTGCTGAGACTCTCAATGTTTATATCCCACATAGTTCAGATGAAACCCTCTTTCGAGAATCAACTTGCTTCGCTTGTCTCTGAGTTTATATCCCACATAGTTCAGATGAAACGCACGAGAACTATCACCTGTTCGAGATTTACGCAGAGTTTATATCCCACATAGTTCAGATGAAACCTTTTAGACCAGCTCTGCGCATGTCTTCGATTCGATCGTTTATATCCCACATAGTTCAGATGAAACGCAAACCTCAAGCACGTAGTCTTCCGCAATTGCTTCGTTTATATCCCACATAGTTCAGATGAAACAGCGCTAACTCCCGCAATCGAAAAGATTGTTGAGCTGTTTATATCCCACATAGTTCAGATGAAACTGTCTCCGCAACAAGCTGGATCGCTCTTAGCAAGCTGAGTTTATATCCCACATAGTTCAGATGAAACGACAATGCAGAAGCGATGGACAAGCTGTTCTCGAGCAGTTTATATCCCACATAGTTCAGATGAAACTTTGTCTGGGGCCTCTTGAGCGCCGTTTCGGGCTCGGTTTATATCCCACATAGTTCAGATGAAACGGAGCTAAAACGACTTGAAAAAGAGCTCGAAAAACTGAGTTTATATCCCACATAGTTCAGATGAAACGGTTCGAGCTTGAGTGCGAGCCCAAGATCAATTATCTCAGTTTATATCCCACATAGTTCAGATGAAACCGAATTTGTACCCCAACTCAACGATCTTTTCGATTGCGGTTTATATCCCACATAGTTCAGATGAAACGCTGATCAAGAACGAGCAGACACTACCGCTTACGAAAGTGTTTATATCCCACATAGTTCAGATGAAACTGAAAAAGAAGCGGCAGAAGTAGCAAGAGACATCACGTTTATATCCCACATAGTTCAGATGAAACATAAGTTGCAAGCCCATCGACTGACCCGTGTGAATAGTTTATATCCCACATAGTTCAGATGAAACTGTTGGTCATCACGAGAGATTTGCATGTTTATCTTGGTGTTTATATCCCACATAGTTCAGATGAAACTCTCGAAGAACCGACAGAACCAGAGAAGCTCCGACACGGTTTATATCCCACATAGTTCAGATGAAACCGATCGCGTGCTTGACCTGCGCGGGGTAGTGCGTACGAGTTTATATCCCACATAGTTCAGATGAAACGCTGATAATCTTCAGCACGCTATACAAAAAGCTTCAGTTTATATCCCACATAGTTCAGATGAAACGTGTCTCCCCTATCCGATTTCCTCAAGACGGCATCGTTTATATCCCACATAGTTCAGATGAAACTTAGCAAACATGTTCGATCCGACTAACTTTCTTCCTAGTTTATATCCCACATAGTTCAGATGAAACGCCCTCAACGCTCATGCGGTATTTCCAACTGAGCTCGGTTTATATCCCACATAGTTCAGATGAAACTCTCGCTCCCATCTTTGTCCCGCCGCATGAAGTATTGTTTATATCCCACATAGTTCAGATGAAACGCAAAGAATTAAAACTTAGCGAACTCTGCCACTCACCGGGCTGGTTTATATCCCACATAGTTCAGATGAAACACTCCACTGTTTCCACCTCCTCGCTGAACTTTGCTTCGTTTATATCCCACATAGTTCAGATGAAACCTTTGCAATTGATTCTGTGATAGCATAAAGATTCTTGTTTATATCCCACATAGTTCAGATGAAACACAGCTCTCTTAAACTCCCTCTAATCAAAGTGACCCTGTTTATATCCCACATAGTTCAGATGAAACCCTCATTCATTTGACGACTACATCTTAGCACAGTACGTTTATATCCCACATAGTTCAGATGAAACGTGTCGCACGCGTATACGGTACCCGGGCGGTTTTATTTGTTTATATCCCACATAGTTCAGATGAAACTCTGACTGTCCTGCCCTGAGCGGCTCGATGCCGCTCGTTTATATCCCACATAGTTCAGATGAAACCGTGTGTTCCCAATACCGTTACAATACCGTTACCAGGTTTATATCCCACATAGTTCAGATGAAACGCAAGCTCGATTGACTATGCGATCGCGACCGCAACGAGGTTTATATCCCACATAGTTCAGATGAAACACTATAGCTCTGTCAACTATGCAAACGCGTTCTACAACGTTTATATCCCACATAGTTCAGATGAAACTGAACGCGGGTACTACAACGAACCGCATTACGACGACGTTTATATCCCACATAGTTCAGATGAAACTACCACGTTGAGCTCGGAGATGAAGAGTACTTTGCGTCGTTTATATCCCACATAGTTCAGATGAAACCCAACTCCTCCTCTAACTCAGTCGGTGTAAACTCCTCGTTTATATCCCACATAGTTCAGATGAAACTAAAAGGAACCCACAAGCGACTACTTCGAAAAACCAGGTTTATATCCCACATAGTTCAGATGAAACGAAGATTTGCGTTTGCACGACGTTTGACCAAGCCGAGTTTATATCCCACATAGTTCAGATGAAACGGGGTTGGGTGAAAACTCTGTTCCGGAGAATAATTCCGGTTTATATCCCACATAGTTCAGATGAAACAATCCATCACCGTTTGAGTTTGCTAATGTTAAAAAGGTTTATATCCCACATAGTTCAGATGAAACCGTTGATGTCGTCAACGATGTAGAATTCATGCTCAAAGTTTATATCCCACATAGTTCAGATGAAACTGGGATGCTAACTGTGTTGTTGTTAACCGTTCCGCCAAGTTTATATCCCACATAGTTCAGATGAAACGTCACTTGTCGGAGAGAGGCTGAAAATGTTGTATTGGTTTATATCCCACATAGTTCAGATGAAACTGGAGTCATGCCTGTCGGTTCCGTCTTTTTCGAAAATTGTTTATATCCCACATAGTTCAGATGAAACTTTACGCCGTTTGTCAATTACGCTTTCGCAAAGACTGTTTATATCCCACATAGTTCAGATGAAACGGGGGAAGTCGATAAACTTTTTCCCCCTCATAGTTTGTTTATATCCCACATAGTTCAGATGAAACGAGTACACAACAAACAACACTGTTTGGTTCCCTCTCGTTTATATCCCACATAGTTCAGATGAAACAAACTTATGTACATTGTGCCGTCTTCTGCTCTTTCTGGTTTATATCCCACATAGTTCAGATGAAACCATGTTATTTTGAAGAATAACACAACATGCAAAACACAAGACAGAAAGCTTCATAGAAAGATCTTTTGGGACATGTCAACGTGTCTCGGTAATCAAGGTAATTTGCAGCGATGTCCAGGTTGTCGATCATCCTTTTCCGTGAAATCATTGCTCTGCCCAGATCAGTTCCTCATTAGATAAATTCGGAATTCAAAGTAGCTTCGCTGCAGCGTCTATGACATCACAAAAAGTTATCTGTTAGTTCCTTTTCCAGACCTATTATCTGTTTGGTGAGATTCTTAGGGTAGCCGACTTCGTAGAAATATATTGAATCTTCCTCGCAGTTTATGATTTTCATTAGTTCCCGCTTGCATTGCTCGAGCTTACCGTAGTTAATCTCACCTTCGAACACGGAATTCTGGACCCACATGAAATACTTCTTTAAGATTTTCCTGACCTTGTTTACTCTGGATTCTGAAACATCGTAGGTAACAATGAAGTACGCCATCACCACCACGCCTTCAGCGGTTTATAAAGCTCATCACCAAGAAGGTGCTTTATCAGTTTGTAGCATTCGAGGCGAATCAATGTCCTGTATGAGACACTCCTCTTAAGTCTTCTGTGTTTAAGGGTGGTCTCGAGTTTTTCCTCGAATTCCTTCAGAAACTTCTTTCTTCCTGATTCACTTAGGTAGCAAAAATCAACTTCTTTGTCAAAATCCTCCTCCTTGAACATGTTATTGTTTACCATCTTGAAGATGACTGGGTCAACTATCAACGGCTTGAATATCTCAGATATGTCGAGACTCAGAGAAAACCTTTTTTCTCTTGGCTCATGAAGATAACTTATAGTTGGATTCAGCTCCGTTTTGTATATCTCTGAGAGAACGGTTGAGTACATCATCGAGTTACCAAACGATATCAGTGCGTTGATCGGGTTCGTTGGCGGTTTCCTTTCCCTTTTTCTCATCTCGAACTTTCCGTCCATAATCACATTAAACGCTTGATAATAAGCTTCTCTTGCTCTTCCTTCGTATCCCATCAATTCGGCAATTGTGCCATACTCGTACAATTTCGCTTGTTCGCTCATGACAGTTGCCATGTGTTCTTCTGTATCGGGGTAGTTCCTGAGGTTTCTCAACATGTGAAAGATTGCCCCTTCTACGAAAGAGCTCGCCAGGTAAAGTCTTTTCTCGTTGTCAAGATAATACTCAACCTGTCTTACTAACAAATCTCCAGAAACATTCTTGGATCTTGGTAAGAAGCTTCCTGAGTAGAAGCCATAATAATTGTAGAAGTGAATGGGTTTTCCATGTTGAGATAAGAAATTTAAAAACTTGGTGTTCATCTCGACTTCACCAAAAATGTGAATAGAATCAACATCTTCAATAGGCAATGCTTTCTTTTCTCCTTTCTCATTCTCTATGCAAATTGTGTTCTCCCTTCTCATGATTCGCCCACTGGAGAAAATATAATAGGGTCTGCTCAAGATTTCCCTCCTATCCAAAGCAGAATTCGTAGTATGCACACTTCGAGCAATAGGATTTCTTCACGGCAACAGGAGGCTTACGTGAGCTCAGAACTTCTTCTACCTTTTTCAAGGCTTCTTGCACCTCTTCTTCAGCTTCTGGTGTGAGAGAAACCTCTTCCTTTCTCCTCATCTTGGGATAATTAATGACGCCCTTCCTCTGAACACCAAGTAGCTTCAAATAATACAGATAATAAAGTACTTGAATCCTGTTCGCATTTGCCAACCTATTGCTGTATTTGATCTCTCTTATCTCTTCGCTATCCATCAGATCTATCTTTATCAGTTCGTCTATGAGAATCTCCCGTCTCGTTTTCTCTGGGTAGGCATACTCACTGAGGAGTTTCCCCAAAAGCACTTTTTCGTGGTTCTTTTCCATCTGAATTCCTCTATCAAACAGCCACAGCTTTCTTTCGCAAACGTAAAGATAATTGACCTTTACTCCGTTCATTCTTAAAGCTTGCAAGTCGATTCTGTCATAAATCTTGGTCACCCCCCCAGCTTCAGAGTCAATCTACGATATTGCTTTCCCTACCCTCGTGTAAGAAACCTTTCTCATGATCGTATTTTCCTGAGCATAAGTACACGCCTTCGAGCCATTTCAGGATCCTGTTCTTCTTTTCATCCTCTATCTCCGCCTCATAAATAAAACGTGAAGCTGGAGCCATGAATGTACTCCCTTCATGCATGTACTTCCTGGCATCAAGATTGACAACGAAATCCGACAAAACCTCTTGTTTGAAGCTTGAGTAACTGATGCTGTCTCCATATTTTGCGACGTACGCTTCTATCTCTCGAATGAACTCTTCTTTCCTTCCTTCCGGTATTACGGGTATTGTGTAAATTTCCCTGAATATTCGGAATGCCTCACTCTTTCTCTCAGACATAAAACCGGCGTTCAGTATGTCGATGGTCTTGTAAAACTCATCGAGATATTTCTTCAGTTCAGAAGGCTCATAAAAATCTCGAACGAGTTCATATTTACGGTATTCAGAAAGTTCTTGCTCTTCTTTTGAATCCAAGCCTAAGCACTTTGCTGTTCTTTTAATTTGTTCTTCGGAATAGACAACATACCTATGGCTTTCTTCAAACATCCAAATATAAACGTTGGGTTCATTTCCATAGAACCTTCTTTCTTCATCTAGATCGTATTGCTGCCCGTCACGTTCACTTTTATTTACTACCTTCCCGTTGATGTACATGTATCTTCTTGCAACTCTTCCCATTCGCTGGACCAAGCTGTCTAACGGGCAGATCTCCGTGAAAAGACAGTCCGCATCTATATCCAATGAAGCTTCCACAACCTGCGTCGCCACCAAGATCTTCGGCTTTCTTTCATTTACTGGTTTAGGATTCCTGAAGTTTTCTAAGATTTCTTCCTCTTTGTTCCTCCTGTCGTTGAAAGTGAATTCTGAGTGAAGCAAAAAGATGTCGCATCCATCGGCAGAGCTTTTCAACTTTTCGAAAATAGCTTTCGCCGAACGCACTGTGTTCACGATCACGAGAACTCTCTTGCCTTCCTTGGCTTTTTCTATGATTCTCCTGATCTGGTCTTCTGGGATTTCACCACTGTTTCCCTTTATCCTTTCAACCTTGATCTTGTGTTTGATGATCTTCTCGAAATAACCTCTTTCCTCTTCATAGATGTTTATTTCGTGGAAATTCACACCCTCTATAAAGCCGTTTTCTTCCAAGTACTCTTTCACAAACTTCGGCAGAGTCGCCGTCACAAGGAGAAACTTTCCACCCATCTTTTGTACCCATTCCAGAAATTTCACAATTATGGCACAAGCTTTTGGATCGTAGGCTTGAATTTCATCGATAACGAGTCGCGAGTGTGAAAGAGTTACGAAAATCTTTTCGTACCCTGGCGGTCTCAAAGCATAGGGGAAGAATTGATCTCCAGTCGAGATTATCACAGGATGAGAAAGCTGTCTCGAAAGCTCGTATGTTTTCATGGGATCAACCACTTCGCTGTCCTTCTCGAGAAGGTAAACGTCGGCATCGGAATGAAGCAAACCGACTTTGTTCCTGCCAAAGATGTTCGTAGCCCTTTCGTAGATCTGGTTCACTGCCGAACGGAGGGGCAGTGTATAAAGAAGTTTTTGAGAGTTCGACCAGAGAAACGCGAACTCGGTCTTTCCGTACCCGGTCGGAGCTACGAGAATCACGTTCTTGTCAACTGTCTTACCAATTTTTGAGAACTGCCAAGCAGTCGAGCTTATTCTTCTTTCAACATTTTTCCTCACGTTCACCTCTACCTTTTGTTCGATCTTGTCAAGTTGATCGATTCCTTCAGCCTCGCACCACGATGCAAAGTGATCGCACCTTTGAAGTATCCCGGAGATGATGATCCACTCTTTCTTTATCTGATCTCTCAATGGTTCGTAATCAAACGTGTAAGGAGGAACGGCGAGCTTTACGAGCTTTCTCTTATTCAAGATTGCTTCAACAAAGTCTTCGTTGATTCCAATGAATCTGAGATACTGCTGAAAGTCACGAAGTTCTGAACGAAGGTTTTCCAGCAAACGCTTTCCCCATTCCTCTTTAAGCTTTTTACAGACAGCTATCAACTCTTGGTGGCTCGACAAAAGGTAGTCTTCGTATCCATCTCTCCAGTGATGGTAAGCAACTGACGAAATCAAGAA
This sequence comes from Pseudothermotoga sp. U03pept, assembly GCF_051235805.1. Lineage (NCBI taxonomy): Bacteria > Thermotogati > Thermotogota > Thermotogae > Thermotogales > Thermotogaceae > Pseudothermotoga > Pseudothermotoga sp. U03pept. Next base: position 24,335 of record NZ_JBPNXV010000002.1, read on the forward strand.
ATTGAAAAAATCGTTGAATTCGAACCCAAATTTGTCCTCCAGCTCTCTTTTTAACTCGTTTGTGTCCGTCAGAAAAATTGAAAACAGAGAATGTGGCACCTCATACACAACGTCCCAAGGTTCGTACTCCTTGTTGTGAAGGCGCCTGATCTGAAAGGCAGGTAAAGCCTTCCCAAGGTCATGCAAAAAAATCGCGATTCTCACCAAATCGCCGAGATTCTCATCTAACCCGTTCAAAGTGCCTTTTAGAACTTCGAAGGCTCTCAATACATCTCTGACGTGTGCTGAAAGGGTTATCTCAGTCGATTGAGACTTGGCAGATTTTGCCAGAATCATTTTTCGATCTTTATGAATATCCATTTCAGCCACCCCCTGGATCTGCTAAGAAAACAGGAACTTTATCGGCGCAGTCGAAGTAGGTTGCGATTCCTCCGAAGTCTCCGTCGCACAGCTTGACTTTAACGTAATCGAACTCTCTTGTTCCGTTCTTTATCCTGTAGAAAGTAGGAAGGTTGTAGACCAACCCTTGAACGGAGTTGAAAGCATCTCCACCCACAGCAAGCATTTTCTCTGGAACCCAGAAGAAATAATCGAACTGGCCGTTCACCCGGCGAAGTTCGACCTCATCGAAACTGATTTCTTCTACAACAACGAGATCTTCTGACCTTCCAAGATGTACAACAGATGATTTGTTTTTCGGCTCTTGAAAGCTCGTTCTGATCACGTCCAAAAGGCTGGGGTCTTGATGGTACAAATGGATCAAAATCTCAACATCGTTCAAAGTATCGATGTAGCACGGTAACTGACCTCCGATGTGTTCAAAATGACCACTTACAGTTCTGCTCTCCGGATGGTGAAATCTACCCTTATGTGCATCTTTACTGAGATTTCTGAGCCACGTGTACTCAGTCGTCTTTGCTTTGAATTTCCCACAGATGGAGATCTTTAGTCTTTTGTATTTGTGATAGATGCAATCACAATTTTCGTGAACGCACGGTTCCTCCTGACCAGGTATGTTTTTCACACCCAACATGTTGGCTACCAAGCCAAGCACGGTCGAATAAGGCGGTATAGGATATGTGAGCCTTCTTTTGTAAGTGAAGGGAACTCTATAGTGTGCTTGTGGTTGATAGATCTTGATCCTCAGGACTTTTATCGTGTTCATGACACCGATCCACCTTTTCACAAGCCTATCTCTTTGAGGAAATCATCCCATATTTTAACTATCCCAGCTTCAATTTCTTTCACGCTCAATCTGTCACAGAACTGCAAGTATACGATCGGCTTGCCGTTAGCTTTTTCTATCCAACCATTTTTCAGAGCGTCTTGGACTCCAAAGACTTCGATCTTTCCATCTTCAGTCCGGGAGGCACCAATGAATGGATGGAATATCGGAGAGGGTACCTTCACGGCCGCAGCAGCCATGAACAACGGAACTATCGTGTTGACTTCATTGCTCGACTGCGCATAAAGTCCATTCTTTATAGCCTCCAGAATCTGTCGGATTCGCTCCTTTTTCTTCTCCTGATTAAGCTCAAAGACTAACCTGGTTTTCCCTCCCACCTTTGACACTCTAATCGCTCCCAACATTTCATCGTCCACCGATACCATGTATTCACAGTATTCAGGCTTTTTAGTATTCTCAGCATTCATCCACAAGTTTTTAAGTTCAACATCTGCTTGATCTTTATTCTTTTTTCCTGTTCCTGTGAGCCAAATTTTGAGACTTTGATCTTCACATTCTGCTTTCTCAACGATCCATTCATCTTTTCCAAGTGTGTCTGTGTCTATCGTGAAACTCACTTTGTAGAGAGAAAGATGTTCTTCTTTGCTGTAAGGATTCGGTGTGGCGTTCTGTCCTTGATAAATAGCTCTTTTCACGAGATCGTGATTTGCGTAGAAAGCCATGTCACCATCGTATGGGTCCAGACCAACGGCTTTCGTGATGCCGACGGGTGCTTTTCTGGTTAGAGAAATACCTTCCAAAGTGAACATATAGCCGAACGCGTCCAGTTCTGGGGAAGTGAGTATGTTCTCGTTGTACAGATCGAACTGAATAACCTCTCCTTCTCCCGTTACACCGCTTGGTCTCCAACCACCTTTTACTAACGTTTTAAACAAATAGTGTCTTATGGCTGGTTTGCCTATATAGCTGACGGTCTTATTCCCTTGCTTGAGTTTCTTGATGGACTGAATGTTTCCACCGATCTTTTCGTCTCGATTCAGCGCAGATCCTTCGAACAAAATCGTGCTTGTGATGTGTTTGAGATTCTTCTCATTCTGACTGCTCATCACTGATCCCCCCCGTTGACGATTCATAGACTGGTCCCAGTAAACCACCCAGGAACGAGTAAACGAAGGTTTTGAAGACCTCAGTTGAATAGATAGGGTCAAAAGCTTTCACAAGTTCGAACGGCATCTCTTCACCTGCAGCTACAAACTCCCTCAACAGAAGATGGAAAACCTCTTCTCTTTTCCCCAGCCTTGTCAGTTCCAGCAATCTGAATGTCAAACCAGTTGGTCCTTCGTCGAAAAATCTTTTGTAAACACCTTCAGGGGAACTCGTTCTGAGGCTTCTTCCCCTCTTCCTCAAGGTTTCACACAAATCACTCAAATTCTTACGGGCGAACTGTCTGTAGAGCTTTTCGAGTTTCTCTCTTTCATCTCCGCTTGCGCATTTCACCGCGTAGTCAAGAATCTTCAACAGCTCCAAACCCAATTCCTCGTAACGTTGGACAGCTTCTTTGAGCATGTCGAGCTCTACGTTGCCCTGCTTCAGTTTCTCCTCGATTGCGCTTAAGTCGATCAAACCATTCACACCAAGATCCCCCCTTTTGTTCTCTCCATTATCAGTGTGTACAAGTGAAAAAGTTTTTGAGAGTAAGACAGCATCTTAGAGTCAGACTTCTCTAAGTTTTCTCTGAAAGTTATTTCTCCCTCTCTCATTATTCGGTCAAACTCACCGTCCAAGACCCAGTTCAGAACGTTTGTGCTTCCGATCTCATAGAGAGACGAAGCAATATTTCTGTCAAGCAGTAACTCGATTGTGTTGTATGGAAGAGAAAAGAAACTAATGCCATTACCTGACTTGACTACTGCCTCTATGTTCATCATAGTCCACTTTCCAAGCTGGATGTTGAATCTCAAAGCGAGTTCAACTAATGAGATTCCCAAGAGCTGTCTAACTTCTTTGATTTTTTCTCTGCCGTATATGGTTCTCGCGTATTTGTTTAGGTACCACATCACTTTGAAGGATGGAGCATTTATGAAAATGCTCTTTTTCCCCCTTGGCTCGTTCAGTTCTATCCACGCAAGGTGACTGTGAATGATTAAATACACACAAAATGGGCAGACAAAGAAAGATGTACTCATATTCCAAAAGGAATTCGGAAACTCTCCTATTGAAGGACCAAGTTCGGAAGAGTGAACCGAGGCAAAGCGAAAGAGTCTGTCTTTGAGATCTTGGCTTATGTTAGTTTGGACAAACCATTTCTTTCCGCAGATTCCGCATCGTTCACCATCATCCTTTTCTGAGATCTGCTTTAAGCTTTTCACAAACTGAACAAATTCCAAGTTTTCTCCTTCCTGAACCATATTTTGGTACGGTGTCCTGCTTCTGAAGAGCTTGTTAAAAGCCATGGCCAATCTATAGCCGAATTCCCCCATTTGGTTGTAGAGGGATTCGTATTTTTTTCTTTTATCTTGCTTCCCTTTTTTAAACCAATCTTCCAAGCTTTCACCTTCTGAGAGGTAATTCACATACCTCACCAAAGCTTCTGGAACTCCAGGGTGAGATTGAGATTCATCGAATATGCTTCTGTCTATCAGAACTCTTCCGTCATCCGTGATCTTTACTTCTTGCTTTTCTTTGCTCTTCTCATGAGACAAAGCCTTTAAAAATCCTATTACCGAGAGATTGTAGAACCAGTTACCGGGATTTATTTCTATGAAGTTCATTTCACACCACCTCCAGCATTCCAAATCCCTGACCGGTTCTAAGCCCCAAACCTACCTGGTAAGTAAGCTTCAAATCTTCAACGTCTCCCTTGAGTTTGAATTCACCCTGATAGGTGGTCAGAAACATGTACGGCTTACCAGTCTGATCGCGAAAACCTTTCAAAGCGTGCTTAACTACCTTTTTGGTCATTCTCTTTGGAACAAGCTCGAGGGGCTTTTTCAACCCATATCCTCTCAGGTCTTTGAATCTTTTGTCTTGCACTACATTCAAGTGGTAGTTGAACCTCTTAAGACTGTTCTCGTCAATCTGACCATCTTTCAAAAGATCAATCGGCTCATCGTTTTCGTCTTCAAGAGACAGAGATGACATGGTCACAAAAACTGCCTCATCTGTGGTTATACTTTTCTCGTTCAAGACAATCGCTCTAACAAAATGTATGTATTCCGGTTCCTCTTCACCAAACTGGCTCAAGAATTCGGCAAGTTTGAATTCTCTCAACTTCAACAAACCATTGTAAAGATTCACAATGAATTCGGGTTCTGAAGAGCTCACAAACAAAGAGATTTCCCTCTTTGGATAAAAAACTGTCTCTTGCAAACTGATATCTTGATCGAGGATGAAACGTTCTTGCTTGGTTTCGAAGCCTGGGAGTATGTAAACACTGAATGTGAAGGGTTTTGTTCGTTTCAAGTCCTCTGGATAAAGAAGAAACTTGTATGGAGTGTTAGACAGAGAGAGTGCTTCTTTTATTAGTGACATGATACGATGCCTGTAGAGGATTGGAAGTCTTCTGATCTTGAAATCGAATCTTACCCTCAAGTGAATACCCCCCAAGTTCATATTACCACGACTTTGCAAGATGATGTCAGATGTGGAGGCTTAACATAATGTTCCTGCGCCAACACACAGAAACGTCGCCTTACTTTATCTGACGAAATTCCCTTACTAAGATAGAACTTAACCCACCCACCGAGAAGTGACCTTTTATACCCTTTTTCATGCAGGAAAGACTCAAAGTCTGCATCGACGTGCTTCAGTCTTTTGTAGACAAAGGAGCACAGCTGGTATTGATAGTTTATAGGGATAGAACACGTAGAACTTTTGAAAGTGACCCTTAATCTCATGTTTCCCCCTTGGCTGAATTTTCACAAAAGGTTCCATTGCAAAGCTGTTGTTAATCTACTCTTACTTTATCACAAAATCTCGAGAAGATACAATTGTTAGTTAAATAAAGACAACGAACTTTTTAGTTACTCTTCTTCAATAGCTCAGAGGTTGTTGTTTTTCTGTCGAGAGATGAACTCTTGCATTTTTTCTCTTGCCAATTTGTCGACTGTGTTGTTGTAGATATCGTCTTTGTGCGCTTCCACCTTTCGAAATCTTGGCTTAACCTCTTGTGTGAGTTTTTGTAGTGTCTTGACAAATTTGTACATCGATGGGGGACACTTTCTGTAACCAAAGGCGAAGAACGGCAGTTCATTGTAGTCGTGAACTACCACTGGGTTTTGAATGTTGTTTTTTAAGCAGTACTCAAGAGATTTTGTAACCGCTATTATCTCAGCTATTGTGGAACTACCGTTTTTCAGGATGAAGGCGTCAGAAAAATGCTCAACTTTTCCGTCCTCAACAAGACAGAACGCATAACCTAAGACATTGGTTTGGTTGGAATATGAAGCATCGGTATAGATAGTCATCTATCCACCTCCTTCAGAATTTGTTTGAAGATATTTTTAAAAACAGCAGAAAGTTAGTGCGATCGTTCCAATTGCACCGTTGTTTTCTACAATGGTTGATGACTTTGTGAGTTTGAGTATTTATTCACTTTTCAAAGACCCACAGTCTTTTTTCCTATTAATACAGATTCCTTCGAAGGGTAATTTCTGACAGTTGTCGTTGTTAGCATCATATTAGAGGTATGTTTCGGGAAAATAAAATCACCTCCACTTTTCTTAGATGCATAGTGCATTCACATTCGATGGGTATACCTGTTTTACACAGAATATTATTGCATCAAAACGTGCTTAGAGAGACTCTAAGTGAATTTTCCACAAGAGTGGTTATTTTGAATTTTATAACATGTAAGACATCTGTAAGCAAAATATACAGTATATTTTACACTGCGTGGCTAAAATCTCTTCGTGTACTATCGGTTTTTTTCTGTGCTATTGATTTGTGGAGGTGTGTCTCTTGTACTACAGATGTCCCAAATGCGGAAGTGTCTACTATTCTGCTGCTACGCTCAAAGATGAACAACTCGATTGTGATAAGTGTGGAGCAAAAGTAGAGCTATTCGATAACGGATGTGAAGGAAGCAAGAAGAAAGAAAACTCAAAGATGGAATTGAAAGAATCTTTGGAAGCTGAATGATTGAGCTTGGCATCGAGGCTTTGATACGATCTCAAGGTGATGAATACTCTTCTGGCTGTGTACATTAAATGATTTTCACAGATGTAATGAGCATGGTCTTGATTGTCTATTTCGTCTGGTCTGCAGAACGAGTGCTCAGTCTTTGCGAACATTCGCAAAAATCTGACAATTGCCGATGTGTTCGATGCTCTAACTTCAGAGAGGTGCTACAGAGTAGCTTACCAAGCTGATCATGCAGTACAAATAATGCAAGAACAAGAAAAAGGACACTTTGACCCCAGACTTTTTGAAATTTTTCTATGCGACGTCGATCTATTCTTGCAAATAAAGTAACGTTAAGGTATCATAAAAGCTTGCAAGACATTCTGATGAAATGAAATGGTCTCCCACCAACCTTTACTGTATTTTCGGTTATTTCTTCAAACCCCATTCTGTGGTAGAAGATTTTTGCGGTTTTATTGTCTTCCTCTACATCGAGTACTACTCTGTTGCAGAACTTTGCGCGCGCAATCATAAAGATTGTTTCAAGCAATTTCTTACCAACACCCATCTTTCTGTGCTGAGGATAGACTGCGAGATTGCTCAGATAGAACTCTGAAGGTGAATGCTTGCCCAAGACTCTGTCGATCTTCAACAGGCTTGCCACCTTGAGCAGTCCCAACTGTTTCACAATCAGTCTGCCAGTTCTCAAACGCCATCTTTTGGCATAGTCATATGAATAACCATGCGCCATGCCGAGTACGGCATTTTGCTCGATAGCGAAGATCGCACATTCATGGCTGAAAAGGTTGCTGCTTGATCGATACAATACTTGCAGCATTTTTCTGAGATTCTTGCCAAAGGTCGAAAAGAGAAATCTTTCACCTGTCATGATCACAAGATCGACAAAGTTTTCTACATATTCAATCTTTCCCTCCACAATTTCCATACAGTTTTCACCTGCGCTTCTTGTGTGAGATAATCTCTTTTAGAGTCTATTTGATGGGGGTGGTTGTGTGAATATTGAGGTCGTACAAGTTGAAATTCCAGAAGGTGCCAATGTGATCGTCGGTCATTCACATTTTATCAAAACGGTAGAGGACGTCTACGAAGTTGTCGTAACTACTAATCCAAACATCAAATTTGGTCTTGCCTTCAACGAAGCCAGTGGTCCATGCCTTGTGAGATATGAAGGAAATGATCAAGAATTGGTCAACGTGGCGATTGAAAATGCAAAAAGGATAGGTGCAGGGCACCTGTTTGTACTCGTTATCAAAGATGGTTATCCAATCAATATTCTCAATCAACTGAAAAACACGCAAGAAGTGTGCAGAATCTTTGCGGCAACGGCAAACCCACTTCAGGTACTCGTGGCGCAAACAGATCAAGGCAGGGCGGTTTTGGGTGTGGTTGATGGATACTCTGTCAAGGGAGTTGAGTCAGAGAAGGACAGAGAGTGGAGACACAACTTTCTCAGGCAGATCACCAAATACAAGAAATGAACTGGCGCTACGCCAGTTCTATTTCACCTTGACTATCAGCATATCTCCACCGCCGTGAGATCTCGCCCTCAGTCCAACAACATATGAGTAAGAGACACCTGCTATCAAATAGGTTTCATCGAGTTCTTGCAAGGTGTAGGCTATTTCGTCCATGTCGTCACCCAAACACTTCTGCCAGGTGAGGTTGCCTGCTTTGTCGGTCTTGATGAACCAGTAGTCACTCCCACGGTGTTTTTCACTCACATCACCGTCGTCAGACCATGTGGTCCCAACCAACGCATAGCCATCTTCGGTCTCAATCACCTTTTGAGCGATGTCGTCAGAGCTACCGCCGTAGGTTTTCATAAAAGTCAAATTGCTGTCTTTGTCGAATTTCATCAGAACAAAATCTGCAGATCGTGACTTGCCGATCATTTCTTCAGACCAACTCGTAGCGGCAACGGCAAAGCCACCGTCTTTTGTGTTAATTACACTCGTTGCTTGGTCCCAGTCGCTGCCACCAAATGTCTTTTGCCATGTGAGTTGTCCTGTTTTCGATAATTTGATCAACCATATGTCTGCCGAACCATTGTTGTGTTGAACGTCTCCATCAGAAGACCGCGTCATGCCCACGATGATATAGCTATCATCTTGTTTTGCAACACCAAAGGCACAGTCCCAATCACTTCCACCGAAGGTTTTTTCCCATATCATCTTTCCAGAGAGATCTGTTTTGACGATCCAGAAATCTTCTGAACCGCTGAGAGTTGTATAACCCACAAAAAGATACCCTTCATCCTCAAGCACATCAAAGGCTGTTTCGTATCCTTTGGAGCCATAACAGTTTTTCCACTGAAGATTTCCATTGGTGTCGTATTTTAGAAGCCAGAGATCTTGACCACCGAACTGAACTGGCAGATCTCCATCTTGTGAATCGCTCAGCACAGCCGCTAAAAAACCACCATCGCTTGTTGCCTTTACACACATGGCGCCGTCGGTACCGCTTCCACCGAGTTCTTTCTGCCAGAGGAGTTTACCTTCCTTTGACAGTTTGACCAACAAGGCATTTTGATCACCATTGCTCGAGGAGCTCCATCCAGCAGTGATTATCCCATCTTTGAGAACTGCCAGGTTGTAGGCGATGTCTCTTGAGGTCTTGCCGATGAATCCAACCCACTGAACGTTGTTCGTGCGAGTAGATCTTTCATATGGCAAGAAGAAGATCAGAAGCACTATCAAGGTGCCTAAAATCATGACAGACCAGAGTGAAGAAAATCTACTCATCTTTTCACCTCCACATTCCACTGCATTCTCAATATTTGTCCATGATCCTTTACCTCATATAAAAATTCTTCAACACACTTTCAGTATTATTGAGTATGTGCTCATTTGGTTTGTAGATATCAAGTATAAGGTTCAATTTTTCAAAGATACCTATTGACAATTTTGAGGTACTGTGATAATATTTTTTCGGAGGTGGATTTATGTTGGAGTATTTGATTGCAAAGGCAAGGATCGATGAACTTTTGAGAGAAGCTGAATCTGAAAGGATGCTCAATCAGGTCAAAAAAGAGATCAAGGTGCTCAAAGGTTCAAATGTAGAGAAGGAAGAGAGCAAAAAAGAGAAAAAGCATTCAAAGGTTCACGTTTAGTTCTTTCAATCTTTTTGCAAAATTGGATATTCTTTCGGGTTTTATACCAAGCTGAGGCTTGGTTTTCTTTTCTATTTGCTTGAGAATGAATCTGTAGAAAAAGTTCATCTTTTCATAGTTCAGTTCACCCCCAAAGTATTCTCTGATCTTAACTGCTTTGAGCAAGTCTTCACTGAAATTCGCTCTTGTGTATTCTTCGATGCCTTCATCGCCACGGAGCATGCACAAGAAAATACCTATCTTCTTGGTTTTGAGAATCTCCAGATTCTTTCTACAGAAATCTTGGATCTTCTTGCTGATTTTACCAGCATGAACATATGTTCCCAGGACGATACAGTCGTACATCTCAAGTGATGGAACTTTCTGCTTTGAGATATTCACAACTTCGAAATCGTCGAGTTCTTGGGCAAGTAATTTGGCGCATTTTTCAGTTGTTCCGGTGTAAGAATCGTAGAGAATCAAGGTTTTCATCAGTTCACCTCAATGGTATTATACTCTCTTCAAGACTTGTTAAACAGCCGATGGTATAATCTTGCTCGTTCGTACAACAAACAAAGAGGGGTTTATGGATGTATTTTCTTTGCATCGTTGAAGCACTCGTCTACTCGGTTTTGGCTTGCTCATCGTTGATGAGCCAGTATTTTGCTGTTGTTGGTTTTTCACCCTTTCAAATAGGTCTTCTGATGGCTTTGCCACCTCTGACATCGATTTATGCGAATTACATCTATTTTGATCTTGCAAAAAGACTTTCGGCAAGAAAACTCATAAGAGTCTTTTCGTTTTGTGCCATTGTTTCGCTTTGGCTTATCTTTCTCTTTGAAGGTTTTTCGACTAAATTCACCTTCATGGTTGCTTTCACTTTCTTTCAAGGTTCTCTGTTGCCCATTGTGGAGTCGACGATGATCAGTTTCTCTCAAAGGTTGTTGGTACCTTACAGCAAGATAAGGATCTGGGGCACCATTGGTTATACGATAACTGCCTTCTTGGGTGGAAGAATTGTGAAATTTGGTTTTATCTGGCTCTTTGTTGTTTTCTGCGGCATCCTCTTTTTGATATCATTGCTTTCTGGACACCTTCGTGAAAGGATTGAAGGTTCAAGAAAAAAGTCTGCAGGTCGTGTTCCAGGGAATTTCATACTGCTCTTTGGTATTGTCACGGTTTGTGTTGGATTCAACCTTTTTAACAGCATTTTTCTGCCCATAGTTGTCAGAGAAAGGGCATATGATCTTTCGATCGTTGGTACAACTCTTTCACTAATGGCTTTGAGTGAATTGCCATTTCTCTTTTTTGCAGAGAGGATAAGAAAGAAGTTGACAACGAGGATCTTGTTCATAACAGGTGCTGTTGTCATTGGATTGAGATTGGTTTTGGTTCCTTTGACTCAATCTGCAATGGGGTTAGTTTTGGTGCAGATGCTTCACGGCTGGACCTTCATCGTTATCTATTACTCCTGCATTGGTTTGATGAGAGAGAATCTCAAAGATCAGCAACTTCTTTCCACTCAAGCACTCTTTTGGATAGCCCTCCAAGGGATTGGACCACTTATTGGATCAACGGTAGGTGGAATTATCGTAGAAAAAACGGGTGTCTTCAACGCATACCTATTTTTTGGACTGATCTGTCTTGGTATGGTTATTGCCTCGATAAGGTTTGTAATGCACCGTTTTTCTAATCTGCAGAAAAGTTGATATCACAGATTCTGGTGGTGTTGGTAAAAGAATTTAGATACACTTTTGTTGACAAGTATACTTATATATACTATAATCGGGTTGGGTGTATCTCTGTGGTTGCACTTTTGGATATGGATGCGTTTTTTGCGATGATAGAATGCACAAGAAATACTTTTTTAATTGGCAAGCCTGTTGCCATCATAGGCTGGGGCAAAAGGACTGCTGTGTCTTCTGTGAACTATCTTGCTAAGAGATGTGGCGTGAAGGTTGGCATGGCACCACAGATGGCGAGAAAGATCTGCCCAAACCTTGTATTAGTTAAGGCTGATTTCGCTGAGTATGAATCGATCTCTATGGGTATAGAAAACATGATAGATAGCGAATTCCCAAGGTATATACGTTACAGCATAGACGAATTTTTCATAGATCTTAATATACCGTGCTCCTTTGAAAAACTCCATAGGGTAAAAGCAGATATTCACAGAAGATATGGTCTTACCTGTTCGATAGGTGTTGCTGCGAACCCCGTTTTGAGCAAGATAGCCTGCGAGATGAGTAAACCAGATGGGTTTTTAATAGTTCAAAAAGACCAGGTTGCAACTTTCCTCGAAAGATTGGAGGTATCTGTAATACCTGGAATAGGTGTTAAAACGCAGAGTTATTTGCAGAAGATGAATATACACTCTGTGAGAGAACTCGTTGAATTTGTGAGAAAAGGTTTCGGTTGCAAAGCGTTGAATGAACTGGTTGATTCTCTTTTCGCAGAGGACTTTGACAGGAAGGAATTTTTCAAGAGAAAACCACCAAAGAGCTTTGGGCATATGAAGACCTTGGATGTTAATGTGAGTGATTTGGTGACGCTGAAAGAGATAGGTTTTTATCTTTTGTACAGATCTTTTTTGAGGATGATTCGAGAAGGCTACAGTGCAAAGACGATTTCGTTGATCTTGAAATATGCGAAATCTGGAAATATCTCTTGTTCTAAAACTTTAAAGGATTGGTGCAGTGATTTCACAAAGCTCTCAAAGGTTGTTGAAATACTCCTTGAAGGGATGTTCAATGGAGAACCTGTTAGGATGCTCGGTGTGTCGTTGAGCAATTTGAAACTCTGTGCTTCAAACCAGCTTGAACTTTTCTCCAACCCAGAGAAATTTCTCAAAGCTGTGAACATAAGGAATCTCGAGATATCTTCGAAGCTTTTCTTGAAAAAAGTGGCTTTGAATGCATAGGAAATCTGTGTTTTCACCCTTCAAAGATGCAGTGAGATATCATCTATTCAACTGTTGCAACAGCTTGAATGTATGAATTGAGTATATGCTTAGAAGATTCTATTTGTTGAATTGCCCTTTTGTAGCCATCTAAACACTCATAATAAGGCAGAGAAAGTCCTGTTTTTAGGTCGATTGCTATGCTGCTTTGCAGTATACCGTCTTTGGATACTTCGAAATACCTTTCATCGTCGATGAAAGAGCCATCGGGCAGATGATACCTGAAGGCGACAAATCCTTCCTTTGTGTTCAGCAAATCTCTTCCAAAAGATGTAAATCTCTGATCATCAATACCTATAAGGTTCAAAAGCGTTGGTAGAAAATCTATCTGCCCGCCGATTGTCTTTACAGTTTCTTTGATTCCACTACCGGGTATGTGAATGACAAAAGGTATGTTCATAGCATCTCTGTAGGTGTAATCTTTCTTCAAAAGCTGAGGCATGATCTCTTTAACATCTCTGTTGAAAGGATATAGCCCTGCATGGTCGCCATAGAGCGCTATTATTGATCTATCATACAATCCATTCTCTTTGAGTTTCTCGATGAATCTGCCAAGTGCGTAATCTGCGTAGTGTATTGCCTGTAGGTAATTTCCAACGATTGTGTTCTCGTGCTCTGGCAGGACTTCAAAACTCTTAAGTTGTTGTGGCAACGTGAACGGCGTGTGGCTTGAGATGGTCACCAGAAAAGAGAAAAACGGTTCTTGATATCCTTTCAAGATCTCGGCAGCTTGCTCGAAAAAGGAAAGATCGCTCAATCCCATACCAAAAACCAGGTCTTGTTTGAATTTCTCTAAACTCACAAACTCTTCAAAGCCAATATTGGGGTAGATCTTTGAGCGGTTCCAGAACCATCCGGTATTTCCATGCATCGCGATTGTGTGAAAACCGTGATCTTTTAGAATCTTTGGAAGTGCGTAAAGCTCTATAGTGTCATATTTTTCATAAGCCACTTCTTCACCAGGTACATGCAGAGAAACAAGAGAGACAAACTCTGCGTCGGCGGTATTACCTGCGCCTGTTTGTTGGTAATAATTGCTGAAGTAGATTGAATCTCTGCGCAGTAAGGAATTGAGATTGGGTGTGATTTCTTGACCGTTGTAAGTCATACCGATCAGAAAGTTTTGAAATGACTCGAGTTGTATGACTATGACGTTCTTTTTGGAAGCGATTGCCCAAAACTTTCTCTTCAAAGGTTGTTGCGTGTTTTCTTTAACAACTGTAGGGCTTTGCTCCTTTGGCTTGGTGAAGGCGGTGGTAAGATCGTAGATGTGGTAAGCAAGAAAACCGTATCTGTTGAAGACTTGGCTTGGTTTGAGCTTTTCTGATACAAGAGGAGCCACCGCGAAGAGAGCACACAGAAAGACAGTCAAAAGAAGACCCTTTGGTGTCTGGGGCATTGAGTCTCTTATGGAAAGATATCTTTTTCTGTCGATTATGCCGAGTGGTATTAGATCTGCAATGAAAAGCAATGATAGGAAGCTTGTGAAATACTTTATGTTTGCACCAAGTTTTCCCACTTGGGGTAATAAGATGAGATGCCTCACAGATGGCAAGGTTCCAAAGTTTTGAAAATACAGAAAATCGGCAAAGAGAGCGATTGATAGAACACAGTAAAGCCCAAATTGCCATTCTTTGAAGATGAAGGTGAATATCAAGAAAAAAAGCAGAATCCAGGCTATGGTACTCAAAACGACAGAGACCTTGAATGCATTGGGAACTGTGAAATAAAATGCGAAAATCTTTGCAAAAAGCAAAGTCAGCAATAGCAACATGTACTTGAAGGTACTCAGAGTCATATCGATTCCTCCACAGAGAATTATACAATCGTTGGTTGATACACGAATTAGGATACAATTAGAAAATGAAGGGAGTGAAGTGTGTGCAGAATTTGACACAGAAACTGAAGGAGTTCTTCAACATTCCAAAACTTGAGCAGTGTGAGAGAGTTTTATGCGTTCAACCACACCCAGATGACGCTGATATCAGCATGGGGGCAACTGTGGCAAAGCTTTCTGAACTCGGGGTGAAGGTTTTTTACTTGACAGTCACCGATGGTAGTGCTGGTTCACAAGATGAATCATTGATTGGTCAAAGACTGAAAGAGATAAGAGAAAAAGAGCAAGAAAAGGCCGCAGAAACCCTTGGTGTGCATGAGTTGATCTGGCTTGGTTTTGAAGATTTGGGCGATTATTCAATAGAGCAAGTAAGATCAAAAGTAACTGAACAGATCAGAAAGATCAGACCAGATGTGGTTTTCACCGTAGACCCATTTCTTCCATATGAAGTTCATCCAGACCATATCAAGTGCGGTTTTGCGGCGTGTCAAGCAAGCAGTCTTTACAGACTGCCCAAGCTTTACCCTGGAACCTGTGATCATCAACTTCAGGCTGTAGGGCTTTTCAACACTGCTCACCCTAACACATTTTACGAGGTCGAACAAAGACACATGGAAAGGAAATTACTCGCACTTTCTCAGCACAAGAGTCAGTTTGATGAGAGCTCGCTGAAGATGCTTTCGTTCTATTTGACAGAAAGAGCAAAACACTATGCTCCAGAGCCCGGCAAGTTGGTTGAAACCTTCAAAATTCTGCCACCTTCAATGCTTCATGTTTTTCCAGAGGCTCTTGAATTTTAGAGGTGATTACATGTATTTCATGGGTGTCGATGTTGGAGGCAGTAAGACAGATCTTGTTTTAGTTGATCACTCAGGCACAGTGATTTCGCATCTCAGAGCACCCGGTGCCAACTATCAAGGAGTTGGTGTAGAGAAGGCATTTGAGATATTGAGCGATGCAATAAACAAACTCATGAAAGAGGCTGGGTTGAAAAAGCAAGAGATCACCTTCGCTTATTTTGGTGTTGCTGGTGCAGATATGGAGTACGAGATCAAAATAGTCAGATCGATACTTGAAAGACTTGGTTTGGAAAATTACGATTTCGACAACGATGGAAGGATCGCACTCAGATCTGGCACTCTTGACGATATCGGAATACTCATCAGCTGTGGCACCGGTGGAATAACTTACGGATGCGATGGCAGGGAGATGATTCGCAAGGGAGGTTTCTCGCGTTTCTTCGGTGAGAGGCTTGGTTCTTACATAATTGCAGGTATGGTTGCCTCGGCGATAGTCAGATCAAAAGACGGTAGAGACGAACACACGATCATGCAGGAACTTTTCGAATCGAAGATAGGTCAATCGATAGAAGAAATCATGTACCATGAGTACATGGGAGAAGATAGATCGAAGATGGCTGAGTACATGATCTTGTTGTTTCAAAGTTTGTATGAAGCTGCGCACAATTATGACTATGTTGCACTGAGGATTCTTGGACAGATCGTAGAAGAGGTTTTGAAGATAGTGAACATCTACGAAAAGGAACTTGACCTCACTCCACCAATCAAGGTGGTGTTGGAGGGAAGTTTCTTTAAGAAGGCTGACAAAATTCTGATTAGAATGATTGAATCTGCTCTGGGAAAGGAACATCAAGTCATCGTGCCAGTACAGCCACCAGTTTTTGGGGCAATTTTATTAGCTGCCGAAAAGGCTGGGTACAGCTTTCAGAAGGATGCATTGGAGAATCTTCTGAAGCATTGGAGTGATGAAAAGTGAAGATAGCAGTGATAGGCGGTGGAAGTACATACACACCAGAGTTGATCAACGGGATTCTTGAGATATCAAAAGATGTCAAGGTAGACCAACTTGTACTGTACGACATTCCACAGGCAAAAGATAAACTCGAGATTCTCTACCAGTTTTCGAAAAGGCTCGTAGCAGATCGTTTCGAATTGCTGAAAACTCAACAAATCCAAGAAGCCGTTGAAGGGGCAGACTATGTGATCTTTCAATTCAGAGTTGGGCAACTGAAAGCCAGGCAGAACGACGAAGAAATTCCGCTTCAGTACAACTTGATTGGTCAAGAAACAACAGGTATGGGTGGTTTTGCATGTGCTTTGAGAACCTTCCCGGTTGTGGAAGAATATGTGAAGATAGTTGACAAATACAGTAAGGCAACGATCATAAACTTCACAAACCCATCTGGGCATGTCACTGAATTTGTCCTGAACTACTTGGGATTTGAGAGGTTCATAGGCTTGTGCAATATACCAATCAACTTGTTGAAGATGATCTCTCAGATATGTGACTGTGAGATGAAAGATGTTTTCGTTAAGTACTATGGATTGAATCATCTAACCTTCCTTGAAAAGGTCTATGTGAAAGACCAAGAAGTGACCCAGACTCTGATGCAGAAAATGAAGCTGCAACTTGCCAATATTCCTTCCCAGGAGTTTCCGCAGGCATCTTTAGAGGCACTTGGTATGTACCCAAACAGCTACTTGAAGTACTATCTGATGAAAAAGACGATGGTTGAAAAACTGAAAAAAGAAGGCACACGTGCAGAAAGAGTCAGACAGATAGAAAGCGATTTGCTCGAACTGTACAGGACTGTGAACCATATTCCGCCAGAGTTATCTCAAAGAGGCGGCAGTATGTACTCGACTGCCGCAGCAAATCTGATAAGAGATCTTGCGTTGTCTGCTGGCACGGTGCACATTGTGAACACGAGAAACAACGGTGCGATAAGCGATGTGCCCGGTGACTATGTTCTTGAAATTCCCTGTCTTGTGAAGGCAGGCAAAGTCTTTCCTGTGAGCCTTGGTAAGGCAGACCAGTTCGCACTTGGAATGGTTCACCTGATAAAGATGTACGAAAGACTGACAATCGAGGCATATCTCAAAAGATCAAAAGCACTGGCGATGAAAGCGATGCTTTTGCATCCACTTGGACCTGGTGTAGAAGACGTCGAAGGTTTACTGCAAGAGATTCTGGAGGCAAACGAGAGTTTCATTGAACTGAAATAGGAGGGTTACGATGAAAGACTTCGTTTACAGCCTCGGTTCATTCAGTTCTGCGCTTCTTTCAAACACAGTTTCTACATTTGCCATCTTCTATTACGTTGATGTTCTCAAAGCGCCACCACACATGATAAGTATTGTCATGATTCTTTATGGTCTTTGGAATGCCATAAACGATCCACTCTTTGGGTATCTTTCAGATATAACCAAAACAAGATGGGGCAGAAGAAAACCGTACATAATTTGGTTTTCTCTGCCCCTCGCTTTGGTCTTTACACTTTTTTGGGCACCACCCTTCGACGGGACAAGACCTACTGCGTTGGTTTTGTACTATCTGTTGATGATCTTTCTCTTTGACAGTTTCTATACAATCGTTATCTTGAACTGGACTGCGCTCTTTCCAGAGATGTACCCAACACTCAAAGAGAGGGCAAAAGTCTCTGCGCTCAGACAAGCATTGGGTATTCCTGGACTTCTTTTGGGTATCGCACTACCACCGATGCTCGCGGCGAAATTAGGTTGGGACAAGATGGGAATGATCTTTGCCTTTGTTGGTGGGACGATTCTCTATCTGACGTTGCTTGGCATAAGGGAAAACCCAAGATACTCACAGAAACAAGGTTTGAACGTAATCGAAGCGGTCAAATTCACCTTTTTCAACAAATCCTTTCTCACCTATGTGATAGCTTCATTTCTCCTCCAGTTCACATACACCGCATTGCTGGCAGCTTTGCCTTTCTATGCGAAATATGTTTTAAAGATAAGTGAAAGCCAGACAAGTTTGTTGTTGGCTTCGATATTTGTTGTCACATTTTTCTTGATACCACTTTGGCAGAAGATCACTGCAAAGATTGGTGCGAAAAGGACAATGATGATCTCTATGATTCTGTGGGCAGTTCTGCTCAGTGGCTTTGCTTTCATAAGAACTTTCATTCAGGGAATTATACTCGCTTCGAGTTTGGCGTTGGGACTTGCCGGGCCTTTGATAATACTCGATATCATGATCGCTGACATAGCAGATGAAGATCAGCTCAAGACAGGTCAAAGAAGAGAAGGCATGTACTTCGGGGCGAATGCTTTGGTTATCAGGTTGGGAATCTCGCTCAATTCTTTGGTGATGGGACTTGTTCTGTCGCTCAGCGGCTATAATGCCAACTTGCCAATCGATGCGCAACCAAACAGCGCCATTATCGGTTTTAGAATGCTCTGTAGCTTGGTTCCCATAATTGCCACTGCTATTGCCTTACTCGTTTTGAGGTACTACCCACTCGATGGAGAATATCTAAGGCAGATCAAAGAGAAGGTACAGTTGGTGAGGTCAGAATAAAGTGAAGATAACAGGTGGGATTTTCAAAGGTAGAGAACTCAAATCTGTACCTGATCGTAGAACAAGATATACCACTTCACTTGTAAGACAAGCGATCTTCAGCATGATCGAAGTTGCAGGTGCAAGTTTCTTGGAGCTTTTCTGCGGGAGTGCTGTTGTTTCTTTGGAAGCGCTGAGCCGTGGTGCAAACTTTGCTGTCGCCGTTGATATATCGAGAAAAGCGGTGAAGACAGCTTCTGAAAACTCGAAGTTGTTGCAAGCAAATCTGAAGATAGTGAATGCAGATTTTGAGAGATTTCTTAAAGCATCTGACGAGTCTTTTGACTTTGTCTTTGCCGACCCACCGTATGACCTCGGATTTGTTCAGCGACTTCTCGATCTGCTTTCTGAAAGACCTGAAATAGGCAAGATCATCATCGTTGAAAAGGCTGTTGCCGAAGGCTTTGTTTTGCCAGTGACGTTCACATTGGCCAAAACAAAGAGATATGGAGACACTGAAATCGTATTGCTGGAGAGAAACCTTGGACCAAGAGAGTAGACCTATGCCAAGGTACGGTGGTACTCTGTGTGTTGTTCGGTCCAGCGCTGTCCAATATATATTATACGATTTCACAAACACATAATAAATGCCAGAAAGTACTCCTGGAAAGTACTTGTTGAAGAAAAATGCAGTTTTTCTCGAATATACAATAAAAAGAGAACTTTGTTTAGACTAACTCCTTAAGATGCTCAGAGACCTTCAAGCCAGATTTTGTAGAGTTTTTCGTAGTAATCACTTAGCGCCGGCTCTGGATCGTAGACTGCAGCATTTTCAAATCCTTTGTTCAGTGAAGTAAGATCGCCTTCGCTCAGGACATACAGTATGGTTCCAAGTGCTGCGCCTTGACGACTGCTCTGCAGAAGAATTCTGTGATTGA
Organism: Pseudothermotoga sp. U03pept; assembly: GCF_051235805.1. Taxonomy (NCBI): domain Bacteria; kingdom Thermotogati; phylum Thermotogota; class Thermotogae; order Thermotogales; family Thermotogaceae; genus Pseudothermotoga; species Pseudothermotoga sp. U03pept. The sequence continues at coordinate 43,811 of NZ_JBPNXV010000002.1, forward strand.
AGATGTTGCAGATCATCTTCATCCACACATCTGCTTGAGTTAAACCACCTGTTGCAACGACTCTTTCGAGTCTCTTCGGCATCCTCTTGACGACATCAAAAGCACGTCTCAGGTTGAAGGCGATTCCTTCAAGCACACTTCTTGCGATCTGCTCGTCAGTGGTAGTACTCTTGAGTCTGTCAAACTTTGCACAAGGAGTCGGATCGAACTTTGGAAATCTCTTTCCAAAGATGAATGGGTAAAAAAGAGCTGAATTTTCCAGATCAAGATCTTGTAGTATTTTTTCGACTTTCTTTACAACTGTGCTGTGATCGTGTTTTGAAAGAAGTTTTATATACCAGTCGAAGACATACCCACCGTTTTTGATGGCAGCACCTGTTATGTAGTGATTCTCGTCGAGTATGTAGCACCAAATGCCAGGTACTGGATACTCTTCGGGAGGTTGTTTAACGATCGTTCTGATTGCAGCGCTGCTGCCCACAGAGATTGTCAAAGAGTCTTCAACACCAGCTCCAGCACCTATACTTGATGCTGCTGCGTCTGAGATGCTTATCAACACAGGAAGACCTTCACGCAAACCTGTTCTTTCTGCCGCAGAGCTGTGCAGTTTTAGTACGTCTCTCACAGATACGAGTTCTGGTAGTTTTTCTTTGCCCAGCCCAGCGAGGCTTTTCAGTTCATCGTAGCACCAGTCCTTTTTGTGTATGTCAAGACAACCACTTCCAGAAGCCACGCTGATGTCTGCTATTAGTTTTCCCGTCAATCTGTAGACGATGTAATCTTTCTGAGAGACAACCTTTGCAGCTGATTTGAGCTTCTCTTTTTCATTTTCATGAAACCACAAGATCTTGTAGAATGGGTAGACTGTGTCTGCAGGACAACCGGTTTTTCTATGTAAGTCCCTTGCCAGTTTCTCATCTTTTGAAATTCTTCTAACCTGTTCAACCGATCTTTCGTCGAGCCACGGAATGATGTTGCCAAGAGGTTCAAAGCCTTCATCAAGAAAGAGTAAGGTGTGCAGTGCTGAATCCAAAACTATCGCATCGATATCACCGAAAGATTCCGCTACTTGCTTCAAAGCATCGAAAACCGCATTCTCAATCTGCGAAGGCTCTTGCTCAAAGATTCCTGGACTAATCGAAAAGGGTTCATACGAACGGCTCGTCTCCATCTCGATCTTTCTATTTGAGGGATTGTACACAATCACCTTAACCGCGGTTGTACCCAAATCAACGCCAACGTACATTCCCATGACTGATAAACCTCCTTGCTACTGTGAAAAGCCTTGTTCTAAGAGCTTTGCTACTACCTCGGTGTTCACTATGTGTCTTGGGAGTTTCTTGTTGAGGAAGTCTACTACAGATTGAGCCGCCATCATATTCATCTTGTAAATTGCTTCGTACGTGTGTGCACCTATGTGAGGAGTTAGAATCAGATTTGGACAGTCATAAAGTACATGCTTTTCAGGCAGTGGTTCTACCTCAAAGGCATCGAGTGCTGCTCCCGCGATTCTGTTTTCTTTCAGAGCTTCAGCCAAAGCCATTTCATCCACTATTCCACCGCGAGATGTATTGATCAAGAAGGCTGTTTTTTTCATCATTTCAATTTCTCTTTTGCCAATCATCTTTCGAGTTGATTGATTGAGTGGCAGATGCAGTGATAGAAAATCACTTGTTCTGAAAAGTGTGTCGAAGTCAACCTTTTCAACTGAATACTGGCGCATTGTCTCACCATCAACATAGGGGTCAAAGGCGATTACCTTCATGCCGAGGCATAGACCTCTTTTCGCAGTTTCTCTACCTATTGCACCAAAGCCGGCTATTCCAAGGGTTTTTCCGAAAAGTTCTACACCGACTGGCGAAGAGAACTTCTTTCTCTCAGAGAGATCTCTGTGTGCATCGATGATCTTTCTTGAGAGTGCAAGGATGAGTGCAATTGCCAACTCGGCTACAGAAACTGTGTTGGCATTTGGAGTAATGGTCACCGGTATGCCCATTTCAGTGGCTTTCTTCAAATCAACGTTGTCTACGCCAACACCATGTCTGGCAATGATCTTTAAAGAAGAATTCTCAATCATCTCGCCTGTAAGTTTGCCTGTTCCAAGAATGATTGCATCTGCCTTTCTCAGCGACTCGAGTTGTAATGAATCACTCCATTCGAGGTTTAGCCCATTGCTTTTGAGCAGTTCAATTGGATCAGGGGAATACCTCCCAAAGGTTCTTGTCACTATTAGAACGGTCTTCACACAATCGCCCCCTAAAGGCTGATTTCAATATTTCAACTCTGACACCGCAAGACGACTTTTGTTCAGACTTTCAATTGCCTTTGGATCTCGTGCGGCGAGCAATGTGTAAATTGTGTCTAAGATTACCAACTGAACTATGCGAGAAGTCATAGCATCAGTTCTGATGCGTGTTTCTCTTGTATTCGTTGTGAGAACGACTGTCGATACCTTTGCGAGACTTGATTTTCTGTTGCCTGTTACGGCAACAACTGGCACACCGAGCTCGAGAGCCTTTTTTGCAAATGCAACGACTGATTTTGTTTCACCTGAGTGAGAAACAGCAACGAGTAAGTCATGCTGTGTGGAGTTTGCCAAGATTGTTGACATGATGTGTTCGTCGTTGGAAAAAAGGCAGTTCTTGCCAATTCTTGTAAATTTGTGAAAGGCATCAAAGGCTACGGCGGCAGAAGCCGCAAAACCAAAGAAAAGTATCCTTTGAGCTTTTCTGAACAAATCGGTCGCTTTGTCAATCGATGCGATGTCCAGGTTATCAAGTGTGTCGAGTATCGCCTTGACGGTTGCCTTGAAGATCTTCTGTGTTATTGTTTTTGAATCATCTTGGTCTGAGACATCTTCGTAAACGATCTCCAACGGTGCTTTCGAAAGATCTTGGGCAAGAAGCACCTTGAACTGTTGAAAACTACTCAAGTTCAACTTTCGATAGAACTTTACCACCGATGCTTCGCTCTTCACATTCGCCAATCTACTCAGATCGCTTATCGAACATTCAAGTACACTTCTTGGATCTCTTAAGATCACATCTGCTATTCTTTTTTCAGCGTTTGTTAAGGTGTCATAGTTATCTCTCAGTGTCTGCAGTATGTCCATCGTTCCACCTCCTGGTTGGATGCTGCCTCAATGAATGCTGTGACTGATGGGCTGTTTTTTGACTTTTCATCACTTTCATAATATGAAACTACACCATCGTCGAACCACCGTCAATATTGATAATGCTTCCTGTCATGAACGACGCCTCGTCGCACGCAGCAAACAGTATGGCAAAGGCGATCTCTTCTTCTTTGCCGAGCCTCTTCATTGGAATTCTTGAAACCATTCTTCTCATGGTTTCTTCAGGATCTGGCGAAGCTTTGACTCTTTCTGCAAGCCCTTGAGAGTAAGTCGTTCCTGGGCATATTGCATTCACTCTTATACCGAAGTCAACATAATCTACTGCGAGTGACCTTGTCAAACCCAACAGAGCTGCCTTTGAAACGCTGTAGACACATCTTCTTGGAATACCGACCAAGCCAGCTTCAGAGGCAATGTTGACTATGACGCCGTATTTTTGTTTCTTCATTTCTTCGATGGCGAATTTGGACAGCAAAAATGGACCTTTCACGTTTATTTCGATAGTTTTTTCAAAATCCTCTTCTGAACTCTCTTCAACGTTCCCATATGGAACAATACCCGCATTGTTCACGAGGATATCGATTTTGCCAAAAGCTTGCACGACCTTTTCAATGATTTGTTTTGCATCCTTTGAAACATCTCCGGCGATGAAAATGGCTGTTTTGCCTTCCTGCTTTATCATCTCTACTGTTTCATTTCCCCTATGTTCAGACAGATCGTTGACTGCTACTTTTGCGCCTCTCTCGGCAAACATGATCGCTACTTTACGTCCTATGCCTGAACCTGCACCTGTTATCAAGACGACCTTGCCAGAGAAATCCATCTGGTCGCACCTCCTTTGACTCATTTGAACAGAAGATTCGGTAAAAAGAGAACCAGTTGCGGGAAAAACATTATGATAAGTATCACCGCAATCGTGGTAATGAAGAACGGTAAAGATGCCTTTGTGTATTCTTCAACAGATGCACCCAGAACCGAACAGCCAGCGTACATCGATGCACCAACAGGTGGCGTCTGGTTGCCCATAGCAGCGGCGAGTATAAAGACCAAACCAAAGTGCACAGGATCCAAGCCGACTCTTCTTGCCACAGGTAGTAAGACAGATGTCAACATAAGAATCAGGGCAGTTGCATCTATGAACAAACCCGCAAAGATCAAGAAGAGAATGATCATAGTCGTCAACACATAGGGATTGGTACTGATATTGAGCAGAAAAGATGCTAACTTCTCTGGTGTTTTTTCCCAAACCAAACCGTACCCGAAGATCTGCGACATGGCTATGATGTACATAACGCTACCAACATCGTTGATGGAATCATCGAGTGTATGCTTAAAGAAAGTTTTCAAATCAAGTTCTCTGTAGATGACAAGACCAACTATCAGTCCGTATATGACCGCAAAGGAACCAACCTCCGATGGAGTAAAGATACCAGTTCTAAGTCCCAAGAGGAGCAGAATGGGGAATATGACTGCCCAGATGCTTTTTGCCAATGCCTTCATGACTTCGCTGGCAGGTGCGCGTCTTTCTCTTTCTGGTTGAAGTCCCATTCTCTTTGCAGACACCCATATTGCGAACATATACGCTATCATCAACAAGAGTCCTGGAACGATACCTGCAGCGAAAAGCCTTCCGATCGAAACCTGCCCAATGGTTCCATAGATGATGAAAGCAATTCCTGGAGGTATTATTGGAGTTATCAAAGATGTCCAAACATTCACTGCTACGGCATAGCCTTTTGGGTAACCTCTTTTGAGCATCTCGGGTCCAAGCATTCGTGTTTCCATTGCTGCATCGGCGATACTTGAACCAGAAACACCTCCCATGAGAGTTGACAGAACAGCAGAAACCTGTCCGAGTCCTCCTCTCATATGTCCAGTGAGTGAAGCTGCAAAGTTCATCAACCTACTCGTCACACCACCGTAGTTCATCACGTTACCAGCCAAGATGAAGAGTGGAATAGCCAGCAAAGTGAAGTTTAAGATCTGCGAAAGGCTCACCTGTATGGGAATGGTTATAGGAAGCGATGGATTTTGTAAGAACCACACAAAACCAGAGATGCCTATCGCAAATGCCACAGGCATACCCATTAACAAAAAAACGGCAAAGACGATAATGACCAAGATCATTTCACTTTTCCTCCTCTGAACGGAGTTTGTCTGGTGATTTCTTAAACTCTGCTATTATCTTCATTATTGTGGTTCGGAGCGTCAAAACGGCACCTACTGGAACACTGACATTTACCCACGAGTAGCTGAAGTTGTGTATACCAGCAAAGGTTCTGAATCTGGTTGTGTAGGTTAATCGAATCCCCCAGATTATGAGATAGACCAAAAAGGCAGCTATTATCGAATAATTGATCAGTCTGATCACTTTCTGAACCTTCTCAGGAAATCTTTTCACTAACAGATCAACAGACATCATTCGATTGTTTCTCCACGCAACGTCGACAGCAAAGAAGCATGCCCACGCAAACATGAAGGTGCTCATATCAACAGCCCAGTTCATCGGATGTCTTAAGAACCTTGCTATACCGGAAGTGAAGATGAAGATGATCATCGTAACGATCAAAATCTTTGCCGCAGTTTTCTCGAATGCGAGTAGGTACTGGTCAAACTTTTTCACCAAAATCACCTCTGTGAAAGACAGGTCAAAAGCCCAACCCCGACTGAGGTTGGGCTGAGCGAACGAGAATTGATCAATTTCCTTGCATTTCCTTCAGTTCCTTGACAAGTTGATCTCTTGCCTCGACGAGTTTGAGAACTTCGTATGCCTTCTCACCAGCTTTCATGAATGCAGCAATATCAGGATCTGTAACGATCTGCATGCCTTTGGCTATGACTTCTTGTTTGAACTTTTCGTTCAGTTCTTTTGTTATTTTCAAAGAGGTTTCTACACCAGCTTTGTCACACTCTTCAACGAGTATCTTTTGGTACTCTGCTGGCAGGCTGTTAAACCACTTTGCACTGACTACTTCGAAGTTGATCAGAAGGATGTGCCCTGTCTCTGAACCGTACTTCAGGACTTCGTAGAGCTTTCCACCAGATATGTTTGCATAGACCAGCTCTGCTCCGTCGACTGCCTTGGTCTGGATACCTGTGTAGATTTCACCGAAAGCAAGGGCTACAGGTTGAGCACCGAGTGCACGAACAGATTCCTGCCAAATGGGTGTTCCTGGTGTTCTTATCCTCAGTCCTTTGAGATCTTCAGGCTTTCTTATGGGTTTGTTTGTGAAGAAGTGTCTGTAGCCCTGAATCCACATGAAGGAAAGAACTTTGAAACCGTACTTTTCTTCGAGTTCTTTCAGCCACTTCTGCATTGTTGGAGTTTGTTTGAGTTTTGCAAGAGCTTCAAGAGCCTCTTCTGGTGTTGTTGCACCAAGGTAGTTCACAAAGTAAGGTGCGTTCATCACTGCTATAGGTGGAACATACATACCCATTCTCGCAGAATCTGTGTTTTGTCCGATGTTTGCTCCAGCTCTGATCTGCTCGAGAATGTCTTCCTCAACTCCGAGTTGTGCACTGTGGTAAACTTCGATCTTCAACTCGCCGTTGGTTCTCTCTTCAACAGCCTTTGCCCATTTGAGAAATCCTTCGTGGTAAGGTTCGGTCGGTGCAAGCACGTGGTTGAATCTGAGGACGTACTTTGGAGCAGCCAAGAGTGACGTAGCAACCAGCACACATAGAGTTACCAGCAAAATCCTTGCCAATCTGCCTGTGTTCACAACTTCACCCCCTGTGAAAAAATTATCTGACTCGTGCCACCATTGCTGGTGTCCGAAAAAAAATTATACACTAAACCAAAGCCATGTCAACAAATAAGGAGATTTCTTAACACAATCTAGTTGTTCAGCAGTGAAGACTCAAAGATTCTTCTTGAGAAAATCTATTGTCTTGTACGCAATGAATCTTCTGAAGAGGTAAGAAGATTTGTGACCAGAAGGGATGATGATTCTCTCTGAGTTTGGTAGTCTCTCCAAGAGAGATTGAGAACTGTTGTGGGGAATGATCTTGTCAAAAGCACCTTGGAAGAACAGGATTGGTTGTTCGACAAACTGCGCGTAACTCAATGAATCATAGTGAAAACAGGCAGGATAGAGTGAAAATATATCGTCTATTTTGTTGAGATGACCTACTTTTCTCATGTCATTTGTCCTGTTTGCAACACAGGTTTTTTCATCACTGCAGCCATATTCATTGCTGTACTTTGCGTAGTTCTCTCTGAGGGATTCAGTGTACGGTGAATGCCAGTTTATCCAGCGCCAATCTCCTCCAGCAAAAGCGAGGATGCCGTTTTTCAACCTTTTGTCTAAAGCCAGGCACATCGTTGCTATCATGCCGCCAAAACTGAAGCCCATTATTGATGTGGGAGCTCTTGAGTGAAGATCAATGTAATCAAGTGTTCTTCTGACATCCTTTATGGCTTCGTGAAACCTCTTTGAACAGTACATTGGAGATGGAGAGAAAAAGGGCTCGCCACCGGACCAATCTGGCTTAGCCCTCTTTTCGTGATATGGAAGCACCATAAAAAAGGTTTCAACGCCATGTCTTTGAAAGTACTTGCCGAACCAAAGTAGGTACGGTATGTTACCATTGCCTATACCGTGAAGAAAGATCAGATTTGCCCAGGGCTTCTCTGGTTGAAAGTTGTAGACGTAGATCCTCTTTGATTCTTCGATCTCTGGTTCATAGACTGCGTCGAATGAAATCACTGAAAAACCTTCAAGATCTTGTCTTTCAACATTCAACGGAAGATCTACGTCATATTCGTAGATTTTCACAGCTCTATGCAAATCTCCTTCTCACACCAAATCTGGTTTCTATTTGGCGAACTGTGTTTTCGAAGATCGAGTTCACTTCTTCGTCGGTTAAAGAACGATCGATAGCTCGATAGATCACATAGAAAGTAACGCTGATGGTGTCTTCTGGTATGTCCTTTCCTCTGTATACATCGCTGATGCCAACTTTTTCTATGTACTCGCTTGAGTTGTTGAGAAAAGATATGATTTCTTTTGAGGAAAAACCAACTGGTATGAGTAGAGAGATGTCTCTTCTTACGGCTGGGTAATTCAAAATAGCCTTCAGTTGTCTCACGGTCTTGTAGCTCTTGAAAATAACTTCGAGATCGAGTTCCATGTAGTAAATCTCTGCTTTGATATCGTACATTTGATTGAAGATCTTGCTCAGCATTCCGATGATTCCAACGGGTTGATCATGCAAGATAATCTTGCCAGACCTACCGCTGACTAACCAATCGATCTGGGTAGGTTCTACCTCAAGTTTTATCGAGAGATGATCGGACAGTTCGTCGAGAATGCCTTTGAGATTCAACAGAGATACAGATCGTTGATCTGTGTAATCATCTTCATTAAGCTGGCCGCTCATGATGATGCCTATCTTTTCTCTCTCAGTGGGAGTACTGTTCTCCAAGTAGTACACCTTGGCGATTTCAAAGAATTTGACATCCTTTAACTGCCTTCTCATGTTGTAGGCGAGTGAATCCATCAAGCCAAAGACCAAAGAAGGTCTGAGACAGTCCATTTCTTCTGTGAGTGGATTGTTGAGCCTCACTGGGTTGAGTTTCATAAGCTGCTCGATTAGTTTTGAAGAAGTGAAAGAGAGATTCATTGTTTCATCCAAGCCACTTGCGATGAGAAATTCTCTGATCTTTTTCCTGAAGGTCTGCAGATTACTCCATCCACCACCAATGGCTGGTATTCGTGGCATCTGTGTACTGATTTTTTCATACCCATAGATCCTTCCAACCTCTTCGATGAGATCTTCCTCGATGGATATATCTGGCCTGAAGGTTGGTACAATCACTTTCCAGCCCTCGCTTGTTTTTTGGCTTTCCATCTCAAGAGATTTCAAGATCTCCTCTGTCTTTTCATCGTTAACAGCTGTGCCCATGATCAAATTGAGCCTTGACTTTCTGAGAGCAACTTCCCTTGGCGCGATTCTCTTCACATAGAGATCTGCAAAGCCCTTTGCAGCAATTCCACCTGCGAGTTGTTGGATGATCTGCACCAAGCGTGATAGCACGAAGAACGCATCATTTGGATCGACGCCTCTTTCAAAACGGTAGGAGGCATCAGATTTTATGTTCAATGCCTTCGAACTTCTGCGGATTCTCACTGGATTGAAATAAGCAACTTCCAAGACGATGTCCTTTGTTTTGTCATTCACACCGCTGTCGGCAGCTCCCATGATGCCACCGACTGCCAAGATCTTCGTTTTGTCGGTGATGAGTGTCTCTATTCCTTTCAGTGAATACGTCTTTTCATCTAAGAGTAGAACCTGCTCGTCTTTTAGAGCCTTTCTGACTATTATATGCCCATCAGAGATCTTTGAATAATCAAAGATGTGGACGGGATGGCCAGTCTCGAGCATCACGTAATTGGAGGCATCGACGATGTTGTTTATTGGTCTAATACCTGAATTCATCAATCTCCTTCGCATCCAGATAGGGCTTGGTTTCACTTGAACAGATTCCATGAAACCTGCACTGTATCTTGGACAACCATCTACATCGTCTATTGAAATCTCCACAAGGTCAGCTATGGCTTTGTCTGTTTCTTTGAAAGATATTTGAGGTTTTTCCAAGGGTTTTCGACACAGTGCTGCAAGCTCGCGTGCGACACCGATCACACCAAGGCAGTCTGGCCTGTTAGGTGTTATCTCGATCTCGAGTGTCTTGCCGTTGAGTTTCCAGAATTCAATTAAGTCAGTCCCGAGTGGTATGTCCTCATCTATTTGGTGAACACACTCAGACTTCGTTTCAAGACCAAGCTCTTCCAAGGAACACATCACAACTTGCGAGTTAACACCTTTTATTGAGGTTGCTTCAACGATGTTTTCATTGGCAAGGGTTGTACCAGGAAAGGCTATTGCAACCTTTGAGCCCTCAACTACCCTCATATCTGATGTTACAGTCGTATGAGTGTGTGAACCATCGAAGACTTCGCAAACGTGAAGCTTATCTGAATTTGGATGGATCGATACCTTTTTGACCAACGCACAGAGTATCTTTCCATTCAGGGCTGGTGTGATCAGATTACTCACACTTGTACCTGACATGGTGAGTGTATTTGCTATTTCTTCATCGCTCCAATCTGTTTTTACGTATTCTCTAAGCCATTCTATGGGTACAAGCACAATCTATCCCTCCATCAGAAGTTTTCCAAAAACCTCTTGTCGTTTCTCACGAAATCCCTGATATCTTTGATGTTGTATTTGAGCATTGTGATGCGTTCAACCCCCATACCAAACGCAAAGCCAGTCCACTTTTGTGGATCGTAACCAACGTTCTTGAAAACGTTCGGATGAACCATCCCGGCACCGAGAATCTCAAGCCAACCTGTGTAACCACAGGCTTGACAGCCTTTTCCACCACAGACACCACAGGAAACATCTACCTCGAAGCTGGGTTCTGTGAAGGGGAAGAAACTCGGTCTTAACCTTATCTGCCTTTCCTTACCGAAGATCTGTTGTGCGAATCTTTCAAGAACGTACTTCAGGTGTGCAACAGAGACATCTTCATTCACATACAGACCTTCGACTTGGGTGAACATCGGCAGATGAGTGGCATCGTAGTCTCTTCTGTAGACTCTCCCTGGAGAAATGATCGCAATTGGTGGTTGCTCAGAGAGCATTGTTCTTATCTGAACAGGAGAGGTGTGAGTACGTAAAAGGAGATCATTTATGTAAAAAGAATCGTGTTCATCTCTCGCAGGATGCCATTCAGGTGTGTTCAGTGCATCGAAATTGTGCCAGCTGTCTTCTATCTCTGGACCTTCCACGATCTTGAAGCCCATCGAGACGAATATGGTTTCTATCTCTTCAAGGGTCTTGGAAATAGGGTGTCGATGCCCTACACGTCTCCTCGCACCAGGTAATGTCACGTCAACCCAAAGCTTCGGCGAAAGCTTTCCGCTTTCCTTTTTTTGCAACTCTTCTTTCTTTTTTTCGATTGCTTCTTCAACCTCGTTCTTCAATTGGTTCAAAATCTTGCCCGCTTCGGGACGCTCCTGGGGAGGCAATTTTCCTATGCTTTTGACTTGTTCTGTGATGACTCCTTTTTTACCCAGCAGAGCCACTCTTACTTTCTCAAGTTGTTGCAAATCGTTTGCAGTTTCAATTTGTTTTAGTGCATCTTTCTTCAAATTCTCGAACACCTTTCACACCTCCAAAGCATTTCTTCAGCGCATCCTTCCATTCCAAGAACGCACCGTTCAGGAAAAAGCCAAAGTTGTTGCCAGATGTTCCTTTCAAACCAAGTGCTCTGATCATACTTTCTTGTTTATTAGTATAAACAATTTTTTGTGGTTTAAGAAGATCGATCACTTGCTCGAGCAACTTTATCTTAGCGAGTTCACCAAATCGCGGGTGATATGGACCAGCTATTATGCTGGACTGCAGATCAGGAGGGATGAACAACCCTGTTCTTATCACTCTGACATTGTTGGCTTCGAGAATACCAATCATTTCAGAAGAAATCTCGATTGCTTCTTCAAGACTCAGTGGTTGGTACTGCCCTATCGAATAAAGCTTTGCGAGGTCTGAATCTCTCAAGACCAAGGTTGGGTGAATTCTACAAGTCTTGGCTCCAAGTTCTACAACCTTCCAGGCACTGTGGATATCCTTTGATCTACTGTCATTTGGAAGGCCGATCATCAAGTGTATGCCGAAATCAACAGACAGATCTCTCAAGATCTTACAGGCTCTTTCGATGTCCTCAACGGTATGTCCCCTCATAGACGCCTGGAGAACATCTTCATCAAATGATTGTGCCCCGATCTCGACAAAAGACACTCTGAATTCTTTCAGAAAGATGATATTCTCTTCGTTGATTTCATCAGGTCTGGTAGAGATTCGAATTCCCTTGCAGATGCCTTCATCGATATATTTCTTTGCCCAATCAAGATAAGAAAGTTGTACAGCATAGGGTAGTCCCGTGAAGGTACCACCATAAAAAGCGATTTCAAATTGCTGAGAGATTCTTTTGTAATCTCTTGCCTTCTCAACTAAGTCAGAAAGAGTTGGGGCATTTGTGACACCTGTTGTCGATCTTTGATCACAGAAGATGCATCTTCTTTTACAACCCATCTGAGGCAAGAAAACCGGCAGGATACTCACCGATCGAATTCTCCTTTGAGCTTTTCGAGGGCTTTCTTTGCCGCATCTTTTTCGGCTTCCTTTATGGAAAATCCTTCTCCAAATGCTATTGTTTTTCTGTTCAGTCTGAGTTCAACAACGAATTTTTTCATGTGTGATGGTCCTTTCTCGTCAACGAGAATGTACTCGGGCAACTGTCTGAATCTTTCTTGGGTGATCTCTTGCAGATGAGTTTTGTAGTCAAAGACGATCTTGCCCTCGGAGATTTCTTGCGCATATCTTGCAAAATGAGAAAGAAGACATCTTTTCAATTGTTCAACGCCGCCGTCTATGTATATCGCCGCTGCAACAGCTTCTAAGGTATCGGCAAGTATTGAATCTCTATCACGTCCTCCTGTGATCTCTTCGCCACGACCCAAAAAAAGATAGCTGCCCAGATCGATGTCTCTCGCTATTTGAGCGAGGGCTTCTTCGCTTGCAACGGCTGCTTTTATCTTAGCCATAACACCTTCTGGAGCATCGGGGAAATGAGTGTAAAGATACTCTGCTATTATCAAGTCAATCGCTGCGTCGCCAAGAAATTCCAACCTCTCGTTGGATTCAACATCCTTTCTGCCGCGCTGCTTCTGTTCGTGTGAGTATGAAGAATGACACAGAGCGGTGTAGATAAGCCTGGGCTCCAAGAATCTGTAACCGATAGATTCCATGAAATCGATTATTGTTTTTGTCTCTTCTTCGTTCACTCGATCATCTGACCCAGTTTTTCAGCTATCTTTGATGCACTGAGTCCATAGATATCGTACAAAGCTTCATATGGTCCAGAAACTGCGTGTTCATCCACCGCAATCTGTTCAAATTGAGATGGAATAATGCCTTTCTGGAGGAAAAACTTAGCCAAAAGCGCGGCAAGGCCAAGTGGTGCTGCGTGGTCTTCAAAGACGAGAACCTTTCTGTTGTGTGCGTATTCTCTGAGTGCTGATTCGTCCAGATCGAAAGGACACGAGACATTCAGCACAGATACCTTGCCTTTGAACTGATCTGCTGCCTTGACTGCGTTCTCTACTATTGAACCACAGGTGATAACAGTTACTCTGTCTCCTTTTCTGAGGATATCTATCTTTCCGTAGATGAACCGATAGTCATCGCCAAAGAAGATCTTCCCGTTCTCATCTAAAATTGGTGCCATCTTTGCCCTACCCATGGCAATCAGGTAATTTCCGTAAACACCTGCGATGTATTTGATTACTCTATCTGTCTGGTTTGGATCGGCAGGTACTATGACTTTATAACCCAACCAATTGGCTGGAGCAGAGATATAATCGAGTCCATGGTGTGTCTTGCCGTCTTCTCCAACATTCAAACCACAGTGAGTGACAACCACTTTCAGATTGGTGTGATTTATAGCGTTCAGTCTGTGTTGATTGTAAGTCTCACTGACACCGAAGACACCGAAATCGGCAAAAAAGGTAATTACCCCATCTGCGGAAAGCGCACCAGCGACCGCTGCGGCGTTGTGTTCTTGAACGCCCAACTCGAAGAACATTTCAGGGGCATGTTTCTGAACTTCGTCGAGTTTTACAGAGGTTGCAAGGTCGCAGTCTATTGCCACAATTGGTGTTTCACTGTCTTTGTTCGCTTTTACCAAATCTAGCAACGCCTTCCCAAAGGCTCCGCGATTGTCCATTTTGTCGGTGTATGTCCTATTCTGTGGGACAGTTACTTTGATGGGATATTCAACATGTAGTGGCTTGTGTTTTTCATTTCCAAGCTGTTGTCTCATCTTGATGTACTTTTCGACATCGTTCTCTATTCCTAATTCACTTAGAGCCTTTTCGAGTTGTTCTTTTGTGAGTGCCTTTCCATGATAAGAGACATCGTTCTCCATGAAAGAAACACCTTTACCCATGACTGTGTGTGCGATGATCACAACGGGATTTAGCTTGTCTTGTACCGCTTCATTCAGGGCATTCAGAAGTTGTTCTATGTCATGGCCATCAACTTCTAAAACTCTCCATCCGTCTGCTTCATAATTTGCCTTTATGTTTACCGGCATGATATCTTGTGCGCGTCCAGATATCTGGGCGTCGTTGTAGTCTATGACAACTGTTATGTTGCTCAAACCGTACTTCTTAGCCACTCTGCGGGCTTCGGCAACCTGTCCTTTTGCTTGTTCTGCATCGCTCATAGCCACAAAGACATGATAGTTTTGCTCCTTTATCTTGGCGGCAAGCGCGAATCCAACACCAGCAGACAAACCTTGCCCTAAGTTTCCTGTGGTCCATTCCACGCCAGGGATACCACGTGTCACATGGCCCTCAAAGATACTCGCATGATGTCTAAAACCTGCTATGACTTCGTCTGTGCTCACAAACCCAAGTCTACCGAGTACTGAATAAACACCTGGTGATGTATGCCCATGGCTTACGACAATCCTATCTCGCAATGGGTCGAAAGGATTCTTAGGATCGATATTGGCAAAAGAGAACAGACTCAAAAAGATCTCCAATGAAGACATAGAACCACCTGGATGACCAGAGTTCGCAACGTAGGTCATCTTCAAAATATCTCCCCGACAGAGCCGAGCTATTTCTTTAAGCTGTCTAATCCTTTCTCTGTTGAAGATCTTCATTCGTTCCAACCTCCCTTTACCTTCACTTTCCCAGTTTTGAGATGATCAAAAAGATCAGTGTGAGAATACCACTTATCAGCAAACTGGTGGCTATTGGAAAATACAAAACAAATCTTTCCCTTTTTATCACTATGTCTCCGGGTAGACGTCCAAGCGGTGTGAAACGTCCCACCAAGTAGGTGATCACTCCAACGATCGTGATGATCAACCCTAAAACAATGAGTACCTTACTCAGTTGGAGCACCTTCATCACCTCTGAAGTATGAAAATGGCAAATAGACCATCTCGCCTTCTTCGGAGACCACCAAAACGTTCTTTTTGAAAACATCGATTGATTGAACTTTGTAGTTCTTCTGATTGTAAAGGACTGTTTCACCTTCCTCGGGAATACCACGTAGCTCTTGATCGTAGAAATCGTACTCGTACATCAAACAACACAAGAGTCTTCTGCACGCGCCAGAGATCTTTGCAGTGTTGATCATAAGCTGTTGGCATTTTGCGTGCTTGAGGGTGATGCTCTCGAATTCACGAAGAAAGGTGCTACAACATGTTGGTAGTCCACACAAGCCGAGACCACCTAAGAATTTGAGTTCATCACGAACTCCGACTTGTCTCAATTCTATACGCGTTTTGAAGATTCTGGCAAGGTCTTTCACGAGCTCTCTGAAATCCACCCTTGTTTCCGAACTGAAAAAGAAGACTAACCTCGATCTGTCGAACATATACCTTGCATGGAGTAGCTTCATGGGTAGATTGTGTTCTCTTATCTTTTCGCGACATATCTGCATTGCTTCTTGTGCATCCTTAAGGTTTTGTTGATGAATCTGGAGGTCCTCTGAGGTCAATTTCTTGATGATGGGTCTTAACTCAGTTCCAATCTCTTCTATTCCCATCTCTTTTGGGCCTCTTATCACTCTGCCTACATCTGGACCGAACTCGGTCATCACCAACACAAGATCGTTGGGCTTTATGTCTTCTCCATTTTCTGCATAATAACTGAGTTTACCCTTTGGCGAAACTTCTATCGCATAAACAACTGCAGTCATTTCCAACTCAATCACCTCTTCTCAGATCTCTTGACGAGTATCAACAGATTCAGCAATGTCAGAGAACCGTTGAAGTTCATCAGCCTATTTGCCACTATCGAATCAAGCCATTTGAAGACTGAAAGATCCCTGCAACCTTTCAACTCCAGGATCATCTGAAATGCCTTGCACATAAAAACTATCATACCGTTTAGGTCTATCTTATTAGATTTTTCCATTAAGTTCATGTACAATTGTACGAATTCTTTTTCTGAAAGATTCAAGAGCCTCTTATAGAGGTCTTCGAGCATCAAAACAGCTCTGATCTTGTTTACGACAGAAAGTTCATTCTCAGAAAAGAGTTGGACGAACTCTGTTTCTTCAAAATTCATAGGTTCCAAAGATTCAGTCCTCTCATTTAGGTGAATGAATATGTCGAAGTCATTTTTGCACAGTTCGAAGATCAGGTCAGCATTTGAATAAGCGGATATCTTTTTCCACACCGAGTCATAGACTTCTCTGCTGACAGAGATATTCATAGTTTTTACCCTGCTTCTGATCGTTGGAAGAAGCTCGCTGAATCTTGTTGTGGTGAGTACGATAGCAGAGTGAGGAGGTGGTTCTTCCAAGATCTTGAGCATCGAGTTTGCCGCTTCTTGCAGGATTCGGTCGGCTTTCTGGATGAAGACTAATTTGTAACCATCATCGCTGGCGGTATATAGAAAATCTGTAAAGTAACGTATCTCATCAATGCCTGGCTCGCTCAAAATGAGATATTCTTTTGTGATTCTTCGAGCTACTTGTGAGCACACCCATTGTAGAAGAGATTCGTCTCTTGAAACCAGGCAGATCGATGAGCCGATATTCTGAATGATGAATCTTTGCACTCTATTGGCTATCTCCTCCATACTTTTCACCTGTATAGGTCCATCAGAAGTCCATATATCTCTTGCACTCTTGCAGCTAACAAGATTGCACCCTTTTCTGCTTCTATCAATTCTTTTGCAATCTGCTCGAGTCTTTGATCTATCTGATCTGCCACAACGTGTAGATCTATCTCCGATGAAAGCTGCTTCCCCACCTTGTAAAGTCTTTTTTCCACAATCTTGAGAAACTCTTTCACGCTCTCACGATAACTTTTGAAATTCTCCTGTGTGGGGGAACGAACTAAATCATTACCCGCCCTGACAACACGTTTTATCAGAGCTTGTAGAATCTCTTCAAGTTTCTCTTCTTGTGCATCTTCGAGGACTTCAAAAAAGCCTGATTTTGAGCTTTCGCTAATAGCTTTTGACCTTGCCGCTTTCTTTCTTTTCACCTCAGAACTCTTGAAGTTCCCATCTTCCAAGGGATTTATTCTCACATCTTGCCCTCCGATGAAAACAATCTTGCGATACTCTGATCGTATGGCGGTCTCAGGATGCCTTTCTCAGTAATAATTGCGTTGACCAATTCGTGTTCTGTGACGTCGAAGGCAGGATTGTAGACTTTAACACCTTCAGCAGCTACCCTCACACCGTTCAAGTGTGTTACTTCCGTGTGAGATCGCTCTTCGATAGGAATTTGTCCACCATCTTTGATCCTTATATCTATTGTAGATGTGGGTGCAGCTACGTAAAAAGGAACTTTGTTTTTATGCGCGAGAACCGCCACTGAATAAGTCCCTATTTTGTTAGCCACATCCCCATTGGCTGCTATTCTATCTGCACCGACTATTACCGCGTTTATCTTGCCCTGTTTCATGACCCAACCAGCCATGTTGTCGGTTATGAGAATACTTTCTACTCCAAGCTGTACGAGTTCCCAAGCAGTGAGACGAGCACCTTGAAGATATGGTCTTGTTTCATCGACGTATGCTCTTATCTTCTTGCCCTTCTCAACGGCTGCTCTGATCACACCAAGAGCTGTGCCGTAATCAACCGTTGCGAGTGCACCGGCATTGCAGTGTGTCAGCACCGTATCGCCATCTTTAAGCAATTCTTGACCATGCATGCCTATGGCTTTGTTGATCTCGATATCTTCCATTGCTATTCTCATCGCTTCTTCTTCCAAAGATTTCAAGAGTTCTTCAGAACTGGAAATACTGTCAAGTTTCTTGTTCATTCTTTCGAGTGCCCAAAACAGATTCACCGCTGTTGGTCTGGTTGAGGCAAGAGTGTTGTGAACGAGATTCATGGAACTTAGAAACTCTTCTTTGCCAAGTTTCGAGAATTCTTTTGCGCCAAGAACAAAACCAAAGGCTGCCACAGCGCCTATGGCGGGCGCGCCACGGACGATCATATCCTTGATCGCCCGGGCAACCTCTTGATAGGTTTTGCACTCGACATACTCAACAATGTGAGGTAACTTTCTTTGATCTACGAGTACCAAAGACTCTCCAGTCCACTGCAACGTCACAGTCTTCAGCTTCATTTACTTGACTCACCCTCTTCGGTTAAAAGATATATCTTTATATCACTGGAGTTCTTGAAAGGAATAAACTGTTGAGTGATCCAATCTTGCCACAGTTGCTGTGCCTTCTGCTGAGTAAGATACTGATAGATATCCTTTGCGACATCTTCGAATGCCTCATACCCTTTTGGTCTTTTGTCCAGTATTCGGTAGATCTCCCAGCCTCCCGATGTCTGAAGAGGTCCAAGCATAGCTCCTTTGGGGCTTGCGAAGAGCTTTTCCTCAACATCGGCTGCTATAAGACCACTGTTTCGCTCGACCCAACCAAGATCTCCTGCTTTGCCCTTTGTCAAAGGATCGATAGAGACATCGCTTGCGACCTGCGAGAAATCTTCGCCCGATCTTATGCGATCGAGTACTTGATTTGCTTTGTCTTTACTGTCGACTATTATGCGCAGCAGCTTTACTCCCTCTTCTATTGTGAAGTACTCCTTGTTCTCTTCGTAGAACTGTTTTGCCTCTTCTTCGGTAATTGTTGCAGCAGAGGTTATCTGTTGCTGAATCGATGAAACAGTTTGCTGAACCGAGAAGATCCATCTGAGCCTGTCTTTGAAAGACTCAAGATCACCAAGTCCAGCTTGTTTGAGGTACCAGTCCAAGTCGCTTTCAGTCATGCTGTACTGGGTCAGAGTTTTGTTCAACTCATCAGATACCATCTTTTCTATGGCTTCTTTGGAGACAGTTATGTTCATTTTCTCAGCTATTTGTATGATGAGAACTTGGTCTATCAATCCGTTCAAGATTTCTCTTTTGTAACGAAGCAAAAGATTCATTCCCTCTGATGTGCTTGTGAGTACCTCGTAGAATCTTTCATCGATCGATTGTATCTGGACAAGCAGTCTGTTCAGATTTACTTCTCTGTCCAGTTCGTCCATTGTGATGAGCGTGCCGTTGACCTCTGCAACCACAGTAGTAGCTGGCTGAGTTTCTTGAGCAACTGCAACGAATGCCAAAATAGTCACGAGAAAAATCAAAAACTTTTTCATTTCAATTCTCCTCCTTTCGCTTCTTCCCAAAGTGCATCCAACTGCTCAAGGGAAAGTTTTTTCATGTCCAGTCCTCTTGAGCGAGCGAATTCTTCAACAACTTGAAATCGCTTGACGAATTTCTCTGTTGCTTTTCTCAAAGCAATCTCTGGATCTAAGTTCAAAAATCGCGCGACGTTGACCACTGCAAAGAGTAGATCACCCAGCTCTTCTTCCAGGTAATCCTTTTCATTCGCTTTCATGGCTTCTTTAAGCTCTCGAACTTCTTCGTCGATCTTCTCCACGGCACCTGAAACATCTGGCCAGTCAAAACCAACAGCTGCCGCATTTTCTTGAATTCTTCGAGCAAGACTCAGTGCAGGTAATGCATGGTTGATCTTACCGATGACTGATACTTTCTCTTCTCCTTTCTCTTGGGATTTAATCTTCTCCCACTGTTGGTATGAATATCCTGGGCTGTCGCCGAAAACATGTGGATGTCTTCTGATGAGTTTTTGGTTTAGATTTTCTATGACGTCCTGAATACAAAAAGCTCCTCTCTCGGAGGCAATCTGGCTGTGAAATACAGCTTGAAGCAAGACATCACCGAGCTCTTCCTTCATCTTCTGATCATCACATTGATCTATTGCTTCGATTAGTTCAAAGGCTTCTTCTATCAAATAAGATTTCAAGCTCTGGTGGGTTTGCTGCCTATCCCATTCACAACCATCAGGTGATCTGAGTTTTTCCATTACAGAGACTAATTCTTCGAACCTCTGCCCAACTTGGGACAATTCAAACCCTCCTCTTCAATGAGACTATCTCTACCCTGTCTGAGCAGTCTTCTGTGCGATCTGCAATGTCTGCTATACTTCTCACAAGTTCCTTGAGCTGAAGTTTGTGTCCATTAGAGATATCCAGTCTGTAGATCTGTTTTATGAGGCATCTCTCGACTCCATCGGCTTCATGTTCCTTTTGCTCAACGAGTAAAACGTGCTGTTCGATCTTTTCAAGATCTTCGAACAGATCTTGTATGCAAATCTTCAAAGCCTCGTAAGCCTCCACACAAATGTCATACAGCTTCAGAAATTTTGAGTTTAAAAGATCTGGTATGACAGGGCGTTCCAGCTCGAGTATGTCTGCCACATATTCACCTTTATTGCCGATCTTATCTGCTGCTTCGATGATACCGAGCAAGTCTCCTCTGAAGTTCGGTAAAAATGCGCCACTGTACATCATTGTTTCAGCCTCTCGTCGAGCGATATCAGCTTGGTGTTCGTAGTATCTAACCTTTTCGGCGAGTGCTTCGATTTCATCGAATTCATGATTCAGGTATTTCTCGATGAGTTTCCTGAGTTCAGATAATTCTGTGCTCATTACGTCGAGATGTTCTAAGACCTTTTTGATGATCTCTTGTTCCTTTTTTCCAACTATCCAGCCCATGTCACCCTCTCCTCAAAAGAATGTAAAGTAACACAGCAAGAGTACCTGAAAAACACGGCGTTAGGGTCAGTCCCAAGACTATTCGAGCTCTCGTTCTTCTACTGCTGAGGTGCTCGCCTCGGCTCATACCCACACCAATCACAGTACCTATGGCAGACTGAGTTGCAGAAACTGGTACACCAATCAAAGAGAATATAAAAACATTTGTTGCCGTAGATACCGCTGCAACGAGTGACGAAAAATGATCCAATAATATTATACTTTTTCCAATCACAAAAGTCATCCTTTTACTAAAACCCAGGATGCCAATGCTTATACAAAATCCTCCAACCAAACCCGAGAGCGTGTAACTCAACCCTCTGCTCAAAAAAGGTCCAGCCACGTTGGCAACATTGTTTGCCCCAAGCGAATAAGCACTGTAGCACAATGCAATCAAAGACATGTATCTGAGGACAAAGTCTTGTACTCTTATGTTTTTCAATCGTCTGAAAAAGACCGCAAAGATTCTGTAGGACAAGAAAGATATCAGGGTTGCCAACAGCGGTGTGGCAACCCAGATACTTGCTATTTTCAACAACACAGTCCATCTCACAATCGTACCGCTGATCAACGCGACACCAAGAAGTGCACCAACTACAGATTGAGATACAGAACCAGGCAGTTTGAGAGATATCATCATAACAACTGTGATACTGGCTGCGAGCACTGCAACTGAATTACCAAAGCTGTTGAGTGTGGTCAAACTGCCAAGAGTCTTCATACCACCTGTGCCACCGAGGAAAGCTCCAAGAACGACAAATACACTGCTCAGCAGTACTGCTGTTGAACGACGTATTGATCCAACTGCTACCTGCGGGCCAAAGATGCTCGCACCATCGTTGGCACCGAGTACTATACCCAATGCTATGCCAGGAAGTAAATAAAGCCAGTCCATCGCTCACCATTCCTTACAAAGTTTACAGTGAATCTTATTATACAACTTTGATCTCAGTAAAGGATACCTGGATGTGCTGTGCAGCATCTATTCTGCTGAAAGTCATATCTAAAGTCTCTTTTCGCCAGCGAGCAGACTCGTCAAATGGTAAGAAGTTTCCCCAGAACACTTGCCAAAATCTTGTGTTATCATAACCTCAAAGGGGGTATGGGGAGATGAAAAGGTCAATCATCTTTGTAATCCTTACTCTGCTTGTAGTAGTTCAGAGTGTATACCCAGCAGGTTCAAACACCGTAAAACCAGATGTGATGATCGTTTTCCCGGCAAACAACTCGGCAGTGTTTGGCACTGTTACAATACAGCTGCTCATCAATGGCAATGTAGCTAAGGTAGAGTTTTACATCGATGCAATTAAAATAGCAGAAGCAACGTCACACCCATACGAGTACAGCTGGAATACAGATAAGCTTGCCCATGGTTCTGTTCATACGATCCAAGTGAAAGCTTACGACGATGCAGGAAATGTAGGAACAAGCGCTACAGTGAGTGTGACTGTCGTTGATCCCAATGCACCGGTAGTCTTTACTGATCCCGGTCTTGAAAAAGCGGTGCGAAGTGCTTTGCAAATACCTTCAAACCAGTCTGTTACAAGAGCAGATATGGCAAAATTAACAACTTTCATTGCACGCAATAAGAATATACAAAGCCTCTCTGGACTCGAATGGGCGATCAATCTGAAAGAACTGCGTCTTGTTAAGAACCAAATAAGCAACCTTAGTCAGTTGGCTAAGCTGACCAAATTGAAATGGATCGCCCTCAATGGTAACCAGATAATTGATATCAGCCCATTAGCCAACTTGATTGACTTGCACTCGATAGATCTCTCCGATAACCAAATAGGTGACATCAGCCCGTTAGCCAATCTCGTTAACTTAGAGTGGATAGATCTCTCTAACAACAAGATAAGCGATATCGGTCCGTTGACCGAGCTCGTCAATTTGAAATGGGTGCTCCTCAATAACAATCAAATAAGTGATATCAGCCCGTTGGTCAACAACACTGGATTGGGAAAAGGGAAGATAGTTGAGCTGAAAAACAATCCCTTGGACCTTTCCCCAGGCTCTGACGACATGCAGAATATCGAAACGCTCAAGAACAGGGGAGTAACGGTGAGTTATTGATGTTGCTCAGTACTGAGCTTTCCATCAAGGCTGTTGTAACAATCTTATGTTGCAGCTTTAGAAGTCTAAATCATCTCGCGTACGCTTCAGAGTATTTTCTTAGTGAATGAAAACAACAAGATATACTTACCCGCAAAGAGAGTAAGACTATTCTTGTAAGAAGGAAAAACAAGACCAGGTACAGGTGAGTACGCATGAAGAAAACACTTAGAAGGAATTCAAAGCAGTTGAGCTTGTGCATTTCGTCTGTGGTTTTTTACAAGCTAAACTGAGCAGAACATGAATAAACACAAACATCAATGCAGCATCTTTGAGGTCGTTAAGATTAGCTTTCAGTACTCATGAAGGATGAACGGTCTTAAACGTTTCTGCGTGACTTCATCGAATCTAACTTGTTGTGAGTTATCTTTCAATGATCTATGAACTGCCGGTGACATAAAAATTCTTCCACATATCATAGTCTCCTGCTATAATAGTGACGATCAATATCAGCAAAGAGTGTGATTTTCTCTTAGTGTGGACAGCGTCCTTTGAAGATTTTTGAGGTGTGGGATATGAATGAGAAGCAAAATCGTAAAAAGTCGATCTTTTCGAACATAAAGTTGTTCAAGATTTTTCTTTTGCTGATGAGCCTTTTTGTTATGGCTTCGTTGGTTTTTTTATTTGGAGTAACCTACGCTACATTGAGGGAATATCGAGACATAAAGAACGCATTCAGAAAAATTAATGCAGCGGTACTTGACCATTCGATGGCTGAGAGTTTAGTTGAAATAATGAGGCGCTATGGGTACGAACCTTTCGAATTCGTAGATGCAATCAAATCGAATGATTCACAGATCATTGCGGAAAAAATAAGAAATTTTGCGCGCTATATGCATGACTACGAAGAAAAAAGGATAAAAAACAACTTTAGGTATTTCACCTTCATGTTGATTCTCGTTCTTGTAGCTGAAACTTGCATTTATTTATTTTTCAGAAAAGCAGTTAATAGTTTAACAGTGTTCCAAGAAAAGATTTTTCGTGTTGTGAGAGATATGTACGAATCATTGTATATAGATAAAATAACTCGTATTCATCCGGAGGTATATCAAGAAGAAGCTGTTATGAACGAGTTAGTTGAAGAAGCCAACCTTAGAGACGACATAATAAGATATTTCAGAACCCTACCGTATGTTGATACAGTTGAAGATTACATCAAGGTTGTTGGAGAACAAGTTTGCAGTTTCTTCCGATGCGGAAGGTTTTCCCTGGCACTAATATCAGGCGAAGATGTGATAGCCGAGATTGCGTATTTCACTGATGCTGGACAAGAAGTTTTCTTGGATAAGGGCTTCAGTCAGAAATTAGCTGAAACATCTCTTGAAAAGATGATAAAAGAAGGTACAAAATATCGCATAATTGATGATTTGAGATTGGTTAACTCGAAAAGCTCAGCACTAATAGTTAAAGAAGGTTTTTTGTCAAACTTGACAGTTCCCGCGATTGTTAACGACGAGGTTATAGGCTTTTTCTTTTTATCAGCGGCAGAACCTAATCATTTCAACGATAAGGATGGAATACTGTTTCACATAGTCTCACTAATACTCTCACCAAAACTGTACCACACGCTGGCACTCCAACACATAATAGCAAATTTCGGTGGTTCGTTAGTCAACCTTGCGGAGTACAGAGACAACGAAACGGGTAACCATATTAAAAGAGTGTCGCTGTATTCGAAGATTTTAGCCGAAGCCCTGAAGTTAGAACCGAGGTTGGTAAGGGAGATATATCAGTTTGCACCGCTTCATGATATTGGAAAGATAGGAATACCAGATGAGATATTGTTCAAACCCGGAAAGCTTGATGAGGCAGAATGGGAAAGAATGAAGCAACATGTGGAGATAGGTGTTAGAATTCTTGAAAGCTTTGCCGAGAAGAGCCGGGAAGTTGTGGGTGAGCAAGCACTGAAAACAGCTATAAACATAGTTAGAGAACATCATGAAAAATGGGATGGAAGCGGTTATCCTCTTGGAAAAAAAGGGGAAGAGATAAGTATAGAGGCAAGGATTGTAGCGCTGGCAGATGTTTTTGATGCTTTAACGACAAGAAGGCCATATAAAAACGCGTTTTCATTTGAAGAATCGGTAAAGATATTGGAAGAGCAGTCTGGGAAACACTTTGATCCAGCAGTGGTGAGAGCCTTTATGAAGGATTTAGACAAGATAAATGCTGTGTACAATGAGCTTAGAGACGCTTTTTGTGAAGATACTGTTGCTTAAGCTTTTCCATAAGTAATATCAAAAGAAATGAACTCAAACTAAGAAAGCATAACAAGTTCGAGCACATCACAGTTTTCTACACGCATATTTATTGAGAAAGATATGATGTAGCAAGATTTTGGTTATATTTATTTCCTTGTTCGTACTACAAAACTTTTTCTTTCATTCACAAGCGTCGATCTATTGACAAACCTCACTACCCAAAAAGTAGGTTCGAATGGTTCTTATGTACTATCTTTTGGTCTTTAGTTCTGCTTGAGCTGTACCTACTTTAGAATCTGAACTCCACTGAATTATTTCACCTCTAAATCTGTCCAAATTCTCAAATTGTGTCAAGAAGGATCGTCTTGACATACTATATGACGTTTACTATAATTAATCACAACAATGGGGGTGCAACGATGTTGTTTGTTACAATCGGGGAAAGCCCGAGAGATGATGTCATACCAGAACTGATCGAAATAATTGGTAAAAAGGATCTTGCCTACAACGAAATAGGTTTGATTGAAGGTGTTGACAGCGAAGAATACAGACCGAAAAGCAATGAAGAGTTTCTCGTGAGTAAGAGGAAAGATGGCACCACAGCTTACATATCTCACGAATGGGTAGCTAAAAAACTCTCTCAGATGCACTTTGAAGATCTTGCCGTACTACTTTGCACCGCAAAATTTGAAGACGACAGATTGATACTGCCTTACAAAGTGATAAGAAACTTTCTCACAGCGATGCCGAAGATAAACAGTATGACAGTTGTAATTCCCGACAAAGCTCAGTGCGAAGAAGCGTTGAAGAGATGGGAGAAAGTTGCTCGCAGAATTCAGTGCATTGCGTTTTCACCCTATTCAGCAGTGATATCTGAACAAAATTTAAAAGATCTGAAAGGCGAACAGCTTGTATACTTAGATTGTATAGGTTTCACACTTGAACACGAAAGAGTTTTCAAAAGGTACACAACTGGTATTGTTTTGAGTGCGAGGAGGATTTTGGGGAATTATTTGAGGATATTACTCTAAGAGGGGGTGTTGGTGTGAAGAGGCTGGCAGTATCACTTGTAGTTCTTTTGATCGCCGCGGCACTCTTTGGGGCTCCAAACTATGATTCAGTGATCCGTGTTGGTTCTGACCAAAATCCAACGACTATGGATCCAGCGATGTACCAAGATTTGGCGTCTGCACAGGTTATGAGAAATGTCTTTGAGACCTTGGTCGCTTACGACGCCGAAGTCAAAGAGATTCATCCGGTTCTGGCAGAGTCTTGGGAAGTCAGTTCAGACCTCACGGAATGGACCTTCAAGCTGAGAAAGGGTGTGCGCTTTCAGAAGGGTAAATTTCAAGATGGGAGAGAGATGACCGCCGAAGACGTGAAGTACAGTTTCGACAGAGAAATTGCCATTAGTCCTATGGTGAGACTTTACATGATCGATCGTGTTGAAGTTATCGACAGGTACACGGTGAAGATTGTTCTTAAGTACCCATACGCTCCTTTCTTGACAGTCCTCACCGATATTGGTGGAGCCATCGTTCCAAAAGAAGAGTGTGAGGGCTGGAAGGATCAGTTCACTCTACACCCAGTGGGAACGGGACCGTTCAAGATGGTGGAATGGGTCAAAGACAGCCACATGGTTTTCGAAAGAAATGAAGATTATTGGGGAGAAAAACCATACCTGAAGCAGATCGTCTACAAATTCATTCCAGATAAGTCTGTACTGACGGTGGCATTGCTGAGTGGTGAGGTAGATATCACGAGCGACGTTCTTGACCAAGATATACCCAAGGTCAAAGCCAGTGTCAATGTTCAGGCGAAGATGGTTGGTGGGTGCAATGTTTACGCTGTTTATATGAACTCTATGAAGGGGCCAACTACAGATAAGAGAATAAGAGAGGCATTCTTCAGAGGTATCGATGTAGAACAGCTTGTGAAGGTGATCTTTCCAAACGGCAGTGCTGAAGCAGCCTATGGACCAATCCCAACTGGTTCCTGGGCTTACAACCCAAACGTGAAGTCCTTCTATACGAACTATGACCCAGAGAAAGCCAAGCAGTTGCTCAAAGAGGCTGGTTATGAAAATAAGCCTGTCAAACTCACGATCTACACACCAGAGGATCCCAACAGAAGAAAAGCCGCGGTAATAATCCAATCGATGCTCAAAAAAGTTGGTTTCGACATCGAAGTTCAGTCGCTCGAGTGGGGAGCCTTCACAGGAACGACCTCTAAGGGAGATGCAGATGCCTACACAATAGGCTGGACTTGGTATCCTGATCCAGAGTTTTTCATCTTTTATATGTTTCACTCCTCCAGAAAAGGAACGTATGGTAACGGCGGTGGCTACAACAACCCAGAGGTTGACAAATACATTGGGCTTGGAGAGTCTTCGGTAGATCAGAAGGAAAGAACTGAGTATTACAGAAAGGCAGAAGAATTGATCATGAAGGATCTGTATTACTTTCCAATGTGGCACAAATTGGTTGTGAACGGAGTTAACAACAAAGTGCAAGGTTACAAGCCATCGCCAGACATGATGATTCGCCTGTATGCTCCTGGCACCAACGTGTGGGTAGAAAAATGAATAAACCAAGGGCGCGCAAGCGCTCTTGGTTTTCGGAGTGATGCAATGGCAAAGTACATCGCAAGAAGGTTAATTCAAGTTATACCAACCTTGTTCTTTGTGGTTTTGACTGTTTTCATCATAATGAAGATGATTCCTGGAGACCCTGCAATGGTTCTGCTTGGTCCACAGGCAAGAGCAGAGGACATCGCGCGCTTCAGGCAAGAACTTGGCTTGGACAGACCTGTGTTGGTACAGTTCATCCTGTATCTGAAAAGAGTCGTCACAGGCGACCTTGGAAAATCATTGATATACAAGCAAGATGTCTTGTCGCTCATTCTTGAGAGACTTCCAACTACGATCACATTGAGCATCTGTGCACTCTTTATAGCTGTTCTTGTTGGAATACCAATGGGAATTGTCGCTGCGGTGAGACACAACTCCTTCATCGATCTCATTGTCACAATTCTTGCACTCATCGGTATATCGATCCCTATATTCTGGTTTGGAATGGTTCTCATCATTATTTTTTCTCTGCAGCTTGGGTGGTTGCCTGCGGTAGGGTTGGGGGATCCTTCAAAGGGACTTTGGGATGTATTGAGTCATTTCATCCTTCCTTCGCTTGCTCTTGGTATCCTTTCAACTGGTACCATTGCTCGTTTCACAAGATCGAGCATGCTTGAAGTACTAAATCAAGATTACATAAGAACTGCTTATGCTAAAGGATTGAGAAGAACTTTGGTCTTGTACCGACACGCACTCAAAAATGCGTTAATACCAGTGATTACAGTCATAGGTTTGCAACTTGGTAATCTCCTCGCTGGCGCAGTTCTCACCGAGACGGTCTTTGCACTGCCTGGGCTTGGAAAGTTGATGGTTGATGGTATCTTCAGACGCGATTACATGCTCGTTCAAGGTGAAGTGTTGTTCACGGCGATCGTCTATATTTTCGTTAATTTGGCTGTTGATATAGCTTATGGCTTAGTGAATCCGAAGATAAGACAGTCCTACAGAGGTGTATGAAATGCGAATGCTGAACAAACAAATTGTCTTTGGACTTGTAATAATACTCATAAATGTTTTTTCTGCGCTCTTTGCTCCGATCATTGCAACTCATCCGATCGATGAAATGGATTTCTTTTATATCTTTGCAAAACCCGGTGAAGGTAACCACATTCTTGGTACAGACGATTATGGGCGGGATATATTCTCTCGTTTGGTCTATGGAAGTAGGATCTCACTCTTGGTAGGTGTGATAGCAGTCGGAATAGGGGCGTTGATTGGTACCTCGCTTGGAATAGTGGCAGGTTACTTTGGTGGTTTTATCGATGCTTTAATCATGAGATTCACCGATGCTCTTTTGTCTTTCCCATATGTGCTTCTTGCAATAGCGATGATGGCTGTTTTGGGTGCAGGACTTTTCAATGCGATGCTTGCGATAGGAATTGTGATGGTACCAAGTTTTTCTCGGGTGATCAGAAGCGCTGTCATGAATGTGAAGAACGAGGAATTTGTTCTCGCAGCAAAGTCTATGGGTGCCTCAAATTTGTGGATAATCTTTCAGCACATAGTACCCAATATCATACCTGTTCTCATCGTCTACTCTTCGTTGAACTTTGCAGGCGCTGTCATCAGCGAGGCGACTTTGAGTTTTCTTGGTCTTGGGATTCAACCTCCAACGCCATCTTGGGGAAGCATGCTTTCTGAGGCGAAGAGTTATCTTCAGACAGCACCTCACATGGCGATCTTCCCAGGTCTTGCCATCTTGATCACCTGTCTTGGTTTCAATATACTCGGTGACGGCTTGAGGGATTTACTCGATCCACGACTGAAGAGCTGAAGGGGTGGTGAAATTGAAAGACAAGATTGCAGCGCAGATCGATTTGCTAAAAGAGAGCTTTGTAAAAACAGCTCAGACAATCTTTCAATTGGCGGAACTTTCATATCAGGAAGTGAAATCTTCGCAGCTGCTGGCGAATCTGTTGGAAGAGAATGGATTTTCAGTGCAAAGAGGTGTTGCTGGGCTTGCAACTTCTTTCATTGCCGTTGCTGGTAGCGGCACTCCCAAGATAGCTCTCTTGGCAGAGTATGACGCATTGCCGGCGATAGGTCATGCCTGTGGACACAACATGATAGGTGTTATGAGCTGTGGTGCTGCTATTGGTTTGAAGTATGCTTTTGAAACTTTACCTTTCACCCTCGTCGTTGTGGGTTGTCCCGCAGAGGAGCACGGGGCTGGAAAGAAAGATCTCATAAAGGCTGGCGTTTTCAAGGATGTGGACGTTGCAATGATGATACACCCCGCATCGATGAGCACGGGTTTTGATATTGCCTACGCTATAAGACGTTACAAGATAGAGTTCTTTGGCAAATCTGCCCACGCAGCAGCAGATCCAGCAAAAGGCGTCAATGCACTCGATGCAATGGTACTCTTGTTCAATTCTATAGGTTTGCTCAGACAACAGCTACCAGAGAAAGTGAGAGTTCACGGGATCATAACCAACGGTGGACAGTCCTTCAATACCATTCCAGAGTACACGAGTGCCGAGCTGGGACTGAGGGCTTTGAAGATGGAAGAAGTGAATTTCCTGGAAGAAAAACTACGTTCTTTGGTAGAAGGTTCTTGCAAGATGACGGGCTGTACGAGCAAGATCACAGTAGAAGAAGAAATGCCAGAGGTTTATGTGAACGTTCCTCTTGCAAAGACACTTGAAGAGAACTACAAACTTGTTGGTGAAAAGGTCAGTATGAGAACTTATGAACAAGGTGTTGGTTCTACAGACATGGGGGCTGTGACTCAAGTTGTTCCGGCAATACATGCCTATGTCAACATCACAGGTGAAAAGATTGTGCCAACTCACACAAAGGAGTTTGCACTGGCTTCTAACTCAGAGTATGGATATCAAGCGATGATCAGGGCAACTAAGGCACTCGCATTCACTGTCTACGATCTTGTGAACGACAAAGAACTTCTTAAAGAAGTCAAAGAGTACTTTGTCCAGAGGAGGAGAGATTTTTGAACCCTCTCTTGACTGTGGAAGATTTGGTAGTGGAGTTCAAGATCTCTAAGGCGAAATTCAGAACACCAGACGGTGTTTCATTCACTGTGATGGAAAACGAGTGTGTGGGTTTTGTAGGGGAAAGTGGTTCTGGCAAGAGCGTTACAGCTTTGGCGATAATGGGTCTTGTGCCAAAGCCGCAAGGAAGGATTTTGAGAGGCAGGATTATCTTCGATGGGACAGACCTATTGAAGGTCGATGAACACCCGCGTGGTAAGAAGATCAGCATGGTCTTTCAGAATCCGCTGAATTCTTTGAACCCAAATATGAAGATCGGGAAACAACTTACCGAGGTTCTTGAAGAGCATTACGGTATCTCTCACAAACAAGCGATTGAAAAAGTTGTCGAGATAATGAAACAGCTTCAAATTGCCGATCCTGAGGAGATGGTGAAAAGATATCCTTTTGAGTACAGCGGAGGTATGAGACAAAGAGTGATGATAGCGATGGCGATGCTGTGTGAACCAAAGTTACTGATTGCAGACGAACCGACCACTGCCCTCGATGTAACCATACAGGCACAGATAATACAGCTCTTCAAACAGCTGAAGAGTCAATCAAAAACTTCGATACTCTTCATCAGTCATGATTTAAGTGTCATATCACAGATTGCAGACCGAATAATCGTGATGTATGCAGGAAAGATCTGTGAAATATCTCCAATGAAAGAGCTTTTTGAAAAACCTCTGCATCCATACACCGCGGGATTGATCTCATCGATACCAGATATGAAAGAGAGAAAGACGAGATTGAAATCGATCGAGGGTAATGTTCCCAGTTTGATAGATCCACCCAGTGGTTGCAGGTTTCACCCAAGATGCCAACAAAGGATGAAAAAGTGTGTTGAAAGCGAACCACCTCTCTTTTCGATAAAAGGTAGACAGGTTAAATGTTGGCTGTACGAAGGAGTTGAAGATTGAATGCTCCTGAGGGTTGAGAATCTTTCCAAATCTTTTCCTGTTGAATTCAGTGTCTTTGGAAAGCCAACGAAGTTCTTGAGGGCTTTGTACGAAGTCTCTTTTGAAGTTGAAGCTGGCTCTATCTTCAGCATAGTTGGTGAGAGTGGCTCTGGAAAGTCAACGATTGCGCGTATTCTCAGTGGGATATACAAAGCTTCTGGTGGGCAGATATTCTACAACGAGAAGCCTTTGGAAGATCCTTCGAAGAATCGTGATATACAAATGGTCTTTCAAGATCCAGATACCTCACTCGACCCCAGAAAAACAGTCTCTTTCATCGTTGAAGAGGGCTTGCGCATACAAAATACTGTGAGCAAAAGGGAGAGAAGAAGATTAGTTCTCGACATCGTCAGATCTGTTGGACTGACAGAAGAGGTGCTTGTGAAATATCCACATCAACTGAGTGGAGGTCAGAAGCAGCGAGTTGCAATAGCGCGCTCTTTGGTGTTGAAGCCCAAGCTGCTCATACTCGATGAACCCACTTCGGCACTCGATGTTTCTGTACAGGCTCAGATACTGAATTTGCTCGTAGAACTGAAGGAGAGATATCAGCTGACATACATACTCATCACGCACGATTTGAAGATCGTCAACCACTTGTCTGATCACACGATGGTTATGTACCTTGGTCAGATAATGGAAATTGGCAGGACAGAGGATATCATTCACAAACCCTTGCATCCTTACACGAAGGCATTGCTTGAGTCTGTACCAAAGCCTGGCTTAGACAATTTATCAAAGTTTTCGATCAAAGGTGAGATACCAAGTCCGCTCAATCCTCCAAAGGGATGTCCCTTCAAGACAAGATGTCCTCTCTGTTTTGAAAGATGTCAAGAAAAACCAGAACTCGTTGATCTTGACAACAGAAAGGTCAGATGCCACTTGTACAAAAGGGAGGTATGAACGATGCTCTTTCAAGTTGAGAGAGTTATGGAGTTACTCGACAGTCCAAAGGTCGACGGAAGGTCGGTGTGTGATCTGTTCAGTGATTACGAAGGTGTGGATGCACAGTACGAACGAGTGGTTACCGCTCGCGGTAAGACAGACATAGTGAGAATAACAATACAGGGGCTGAACAAAGATGCGCCAGTTCTTGGTATCGTTGGTCAACTTGGCGGCGTTGGAGCAAGACCAGAGATGGTTGGTTTGGTGAGCGACGCAGATGGAGCGATCGCAGCTTTGTCGGCAGCTTTGAAGATTGCACAGATGAGAAAGGTCGGGGAGATTCTTCCAGGCGATGTCTACGTTGCAACACACATCTGTCCTGATGCGCCGACGATTGAACATAAGCCTGTGCCCTTCATGGACTCTCCCATTGGCGTGAAAGAGTCCCTGAAACTTATGTTGAACAGAGATTTAAATGCCATTCTTTCATTGGACACAACTAAGGGAAATCGCATTGCCAAAAGGAGGGGTTTTGCGATTTCTCCAACGGTGCTCAGAGGTTATATACTAAAGGTAGCAGATGATTTACTCGATGTGTACGAAAGAGTATGTGGAACGATGCCGTTTGTTCTACCAATAACAATTCAAGATATCACACCCTATGGGAATGGTGTGTATCATATAAACAGTATAATGCAACCTTGTACTGTTAAACTTGATGTTCCCGTTGTAGGCGTGGCGATCACCACAGAGACAGCGGTGGCGGGGTGTGCAACAGGAGCTTCACACGAGACAGATATAGAACTTGCGGCTCGTTTTTGCGTTGAAGTGGCAAAATATTTCGGTTCTGGTAAAATAAAATTCTACGACGAAGGAGAATTCAGCAGGCTCAGAAATCTATATGGTGATTTGACTTTCTTGGTCGGGAAAGGGGTGTGATATATGAGTGGTAACGAACTTGACAACATTGGTCAAAAGATAAGGGCACTGAGACAGTCGAAGAGTATGACCGTTAGAGAACTGGCAAAGTTGACAGGTGTCACACCAGGTTTGATAAGCCAAATCGAACATGGCAGAGTTTCACCATCGCTTGGCACTCTTAAAAAGATACTTGCTGCACTCGGTGAAACTATTATCTCTTTGGTAGAACAAGACGTTGGCGAACAAGCGATGAAGGGAATTGTTCGAAAGAGTGAAAGAAGAAGGGTTTTCGTATCTTCGGGTCTTACTTACGAACTTCTTTCGGCAAAGAACAAGGCTTACTCGATGTTTGTTTCATATCTTGAACCAGGTCACGACAGTGGTCAAAAGTTCTATTCACACGAAGGAATCGAATCTGGCATCGTTATTCAAGGCTCTGTTGAGATCTCCTTAGGGGATAAAACTATCTTGCTCAACGAGGGTGACAGCATAACCTATCCATCTACGATACCGCACAAATGGAGAAATGTTGGAAAAGTGACTGCTGTGGGAATCTGGGTGGTGAGTCCGCCGAGCTTTTAGGAAAAAGAAGGTCTCTTGTAGAACAGATACTCAGGGAGTGAAAAGGTTGTACAATGCGAATTTTCAGATAATAAAAACAGCTATGGATGTAGCAATGCTCAGGCAAAACGTCCATGCCCAAAACGTAGCTAATGCCGAGACACCCGGCTATAAGAGAAAATACGTTGTCTTTGAAGAGTTACTTCAAGAGTCTTTGAAGTTACAGCTCTCTAACACTAACAAATCGCACATTCAGAGGGTTCAGCAGCCAGTACAACCCCAAGTGAAGCAGGAAGAAGCATTTTTTTACAAAAATGACGAAAGTGGTGTAGATATAGATTTCGAGATCTCGCAGATGACAGCCAACGGTCTGAGGTATGAGGTGCTCTCCAGATTGATGTCTAAGAACATAGAATTCTACAACATAGTGCTGAGGAGCGTGTGATTTTATGAATGAGTTTCTAACGCTCAACGTGAGTGCCTCAGGAATGACGGCACAAAGGCTTAGAATCGACGTGATCTCCAGCAATATAGCTAACTCGGAAAGCACGAGAACCGAGCAGGGTACTCCATACAGAAGGCGAGTGCCGATCTTTTCAGAGTATTTGATGGGCGTAGGTAAGATCAAGAGCAGTGGTGTGAAGGTTACAAGAATCGAAGAGGATCCATCGCCTTTTAGGTTGGTTTATGATCCAACCCATCCCGATGCCAATGAAAATGGTTATGTTAGTATGCCGAATGTAAATGTGCTCAGAGAAATGGTAGACTTGATTAGTGCACAGAGATCTTATGATGCCAATGTGGCTGCTTTTAATGTAACAAAAGCGATGATCAGTAGTGCCCTTCAGATAGGGAGGGGATGATTGAATGATCGAGAGAATATCTAATGTTAATCAGAATGTGAGTTCATTGGGGCAGGGTTCACAGAAAAAGAGTGAGGTAGATTTCGCAAGTATTCTAAAAGATGCTCTTGACAAGGTGAATCAAGTACAAAAAAGCGCAGAACAAGCCTCTGCAGACTTTGCACTTGGAAAGATAAGCAACATACACGAAGTCATAATCGAGGCAGAAAAGGCGACAATTGCGCTGAGGCTCACTAACGAGGTGAGAAATAGGATAGTACAAGCGTATCAAGAGATCATGAGAATGCAGCTTTGATGAGAACTTCTTTCACCTTTTCTTGCAAGCTTTGCAAAGAAAGATACTTTTTGCCTATTTCAAAGTTGCGTTGAACTTTTTCTTGTAGAAGTTTTTCGTTATAAAGTAACATCTTCAGTTCTGATGCTGCTTTCTTTAGTACAGTGTTTTCAACTTCATACAGAGCTTTTTCTTTGTTGTAGATTGCTCTGTCAGACAAAGAGATGAAATCAAAACCAAGCGGCGCGATATCTGACTTATAAACAGGGTATTCAAAGACAACCAAAGGTTTTCTTGCAAAAACTGCTTCGATCAACTGATTGCCCCATCCTTCTAACAGTGAAGTGTAGGTCACTGCATCGGCGATGGCGTACATGTCCCAAAGTGAGTAATACTTTCTATCATCAAGATATCTACTCTGTCTCACCATTTGGTGGGCAAAGTGTGTTTTAAAACTCATCTGCTGTGATTTTTTCAAAAGTCTTTCGTAGTATCCCAAGGACTCTTTTTCGGCAAAACCAGCCACGACAAAGTGGACTGTTCGATCTTCAATCTTCTTGAATTCCTCAACAAAATCCATAGCTATCTCTATGGCTTTTCTCTCGACGATCCTTGTGCCGTGCAAGATCACCAGATCATCTTCACCTATAGCGAGTTTCTCCCTAAGATCTCTGTTGTAGTCATCTATCACCCAGGCAGGTTGGTCAAAATCAAAGACATTCGGTATAACCGTTGATTCAATTGCTTTGCGTTGAAGAAGCTCTCTTTTTGCCAGAGTGTTGATCGTTACATGAAAGATGTTATCACTCTTTGGGGGAAAGTAATTGCTTAAAATCTCTTGAACAAATTGGTTCTGAGGCTTTGAATATCTTTCTCTCTCCCAGTAAAAATCATGGTGATGTCCCAAGAGTTTTATTCTTTTTCTTTTTGCGTAGCAAGTTACAGCAACAGCCGCAGCGAGATTGAACCCCAACGAGAGTACGTTGTTCACTACGAGAAGATCTATCGGCGGTACACTTTCTTCAAGTTCTGTGTAGATTCGCTCAACATATTCTTCAAAGGTTTTGATGAAGCTTTCTTCATCTGTTGAGAGTTTCTCAAAGGCATTGGTGTGAATCCACAGATTGGTTTCGTTTTTCATCGACAGCGATGGTATCTCTACACCTGCAACTTCCTTTAGTTCTCCAGCGATGTAAATAACTTCGTGTCCCAATCTCTCAAGAACTACCTTCCATTTATCCATCTCAAGAGAAACACCGTCCGTTTCTCCAACTCTGAAGTGCAAAAGCCCTATCTTCATTCTCTTTCACCTTCGTATCTTTTGGGCTTGAGAACTTCTGAAAGATCATCCAAATAATCTGTCTTATCTGCAAGTGTGTTTTTGAGGATCATTTGAAAGAGTATCTCAACAACCGCCATTTCTCCAAGGTTTCCTCGCAGAAATTCATACTTTTCAAATCTTGCAACGGGGCTGTAAAGAGTTATCTGCGCGGTAGATGAGAGCGGTGAATTTATTCCAGCGGTTATTGCAACGGTCTTTGCCCCGACGTCTCTTGCGACCTGTGTTGATTTTACCGTGTCTCTGATGTTCCCGCTGTGGCTCACAGATATCACAAGGTCTTTCTCACACAAACCAGTTGCCACAATGACCTGGACGTGTGGATCGTTGTAATAAAAGGATGGAATTCCCAAAAGTGACAGCAGCAAGCTTCCATACTCGGCTACAACTGCCGAAAGCCCCACACCGAAAAAGATCGTCTTTTGTGAGTGAACAACCCACTGTGCAACCCTTTGTAGGTCTTCTTTCTTCAGGACAGTCTCTAAACGCTCTACGAGTGATTTTATCTGCGCTATGTAATCTTCAAAGGTGTCTTTTGTGCCGTAAGCAGCGACTTTTGCACCACTGGTCTGCTTGGTGAGCTCTATCTTGAAAGACTGATAGCCGTCGAACTTCATCTTTCTAATCAACCTGTATATGGTGGTTTCGCTTACGCCCACTATTCTTGAGAATTCTGTTATCGAGTAATGAATCACATCATCGGGTCTCTCCAATATGTAAGATGCAACCTTCTTCTCAGTTTCGCTCAATCTGTCGTAAATACCAAGCAGATAATCTAATATCAACCAAACCACCTCTTAAGAAACTCCTTTTTGCGATCTCTAAACAATTCGAGCTGTTCTTCAATGAGTCTTTCAGCCTCTTCACTACTCATATCTTTGGTTTTTTCAACAAAATCTGCAACTCTTGCAAAGTAAAATGGCAGGAGCTTCAGAACTGTCTCTTCTTTTCTTGTCTTCTTGTATTCTAATGCAGCACTGTAGACTGTTTCAACCCAATCGATCGGCTGAATCGTACCTGTGTTGATAACTCCTTCGACGATCTGCTTTGAAACAAAATGAAGATCTTCTGCTTTTTCTTTCAGCTCGTTCTTTGCCCTTTCTTTTAGAGCTTTTAGATCAACAACGATCTCTTCTACGTGCTGGGTGGGTTGCTCTCCGTATACCTCAGTTGCTGTGAGTTCTTCAACGGCTTTCCATCTACTTTCGTATTCAATCATCAGATCAAAGAGTGTTTGAACCACTTGAATGAACATGCCCTGAAGATGTTTACCAGGGTCTTTGACATCGTGCACCTTTGCTCCAAGCGCAGCTTGCATTGGTCTCTTTGAGGACTCATTAATTGCAATGGTGCTCATCCATATGTCGATACCGAATTTGGCTACATTTGTTTGCCACACAGAGGCAGGTTTTTCCAAATAGACTTCAAAAAGTTCTCTACCAACGCCGAAATCACCGCCGATTGGCTGGCGAACCTTCACACCGTACAATGCACAGGTGAGTGGGTAACAGATGTTGTTCGTTATTGTGCCATCGTATTTGTGTCTGAGATAGAGCGGTGCGATGTACTGTGTCTTACCATCGAGAATTGGTTTTGCAAGTCGCTCAATCCACCACGGCTCGACGCTTCTCAAATCTGAGTCGAGCATTATGAAAACCTTCGCTTTCACTCTGTGGGCAATCTCAAAGAGTGCACGAACAGCACTGCCTTTGCCAGAAAATCCTTTGTATCTGATAGAGAATTTTCTTACAGGCTCGGTTTGAACCGAAAGAAACCGTTCGATCGTTCCATCGGTAGAACCACCATCTGAGTTGGCGATCAAGCCTTTCAGCCCAAGATTGGTTATACCTTCTGCGGCAACTTTTGCAACGTGAGCAATCGTTTGTGCGTTGTTGAAGCTTGGTATGCCTACGACAATTTCACAATTCTCAAGATCTTCTGGCAGATCGTTGTAATACTCCATGATCATTCCTCCTTTTGCAGTTCAACTATGTAGTCATAGATTCTCTTTTTTGATCTTGCTTCATTCAACTGTCTCATCAGTTTCCTTGGCATTCTTCCCTTGATCAGTTCTCTTGAAATTTTTAACTCCAGCAAGGTTCTGCTTTGAGTGAGAAAGCCATGCATCAGCGAATGATAAGTTTTGTTTTCGAGATCAACTTTTTGAAGTTTATCTCTAAACTCTTCGATCTCTTTCTCAACCTCATTGATCATTTTGTTCAGTGTGTTGATATCTTTGTCACTCTTTCTTGAATGAGCGTTAAAGTGTGGAAAAGACGGAAAATCAAAGGTCTTGAACTTGATAACTTGCTTTGCTCTTGCTTTGAAGATTTTCAATTCAACCGAAGATACCTTGCCAGCTTCTAAACCATCGATGGTTTTTGGGAATGGATTGTATACTGCAAGCCTACCGTTTTGTTCACAAACCCACGGTAGCTGACTTGAATATAAAGTCATCGTATCAGAATCACCCATAGCAGAAGACAGACTGAGGCGTATTGGTGAGTCATCGAAAAGGTAGTACCACTTCATAAACTGGGATGATCTTGCATCTTCTTTCAGCTCACAGATGGCTAATTCAAAATCCATGCAACCTTCACACCTTGCGCCAGGTACGAGCATCAAAGGTCCTGCATCGCCACTTCGACCTTTAACCTCTTTCTTGGCTATCCACTCAACACTCCTGATGAGAGTGATTTTTATCAAACCTTCTTCGTCGACCTCATATTCATGAACCCCACGCGCCATGACAGCTTTCGTTTTCTCTTTGTTTGAAAGCGCCACAAAACCCTGGAACGGAAATTTCGAAGCAAAACCAGTCTCTCGCGCCGCAAGCAAAACTCTTTCAAGTTGCCGATCGACTTTTTCTGTCAACAGATCTTTGTCCTTCCTTTCCCTTTGAACGATCTCAAATGACATCTTTGCAAAGACTTTGGAATCTTTATCTTGTGTTTGAACTGCGAAGATCAGTGTGTATTGTTTGCCTCTCGAATCTACCTTTATTTGCCACTTGATCAAAGGTGATTGGTCAAAGATCACCCTTTCTTGAGTCTTTATCAGAATACCTTTTGCCTTCAAAGTTCTCTTTAAACTCACTACTTTATGGTTTTTTCCAGTTCTTTCGGTCTGTATATTTTCCAAATAAACAGAGAA
Organism: Pseudothermotoga sp. U03pept; assembly: GCF_051235805.1. NCBI lineage: Bacteria > Thermotogati > Thermotogota > Thermotogae > Thermotogales > Thermotogaceae > Pseudothermotoga > Pseudothermotoga sp. U03pept. The sequence goes on from NZ_JBPNXV010000002.1 coordinate 83,500, forward strand.
ATCTACATCTTCTGTGAAGGTTGAATAGGCATCACCGAGTTCTTTTTGAAGCATTAAGATACCAGTGACGATGCCATTGACTTTCAAAGTTCCATCTTCTTGAAATTGTGCGGTGTAATAATCGTTCTTGAAACTCAATGAAAGATCATCACTGTGTTTGTCAAAGTCTTTGATTTTGAACAATCCTACCCCACTACTTTTCAATCTGTAGCAGGCTCTATCGTTTGCATACCAAAGATCGTAACTGTAAGGTGAGAAAGACAGTGCGTAGGTGCCCTTTCGAAGATCTGTCCTTTTCAAGAGTTCTTCGAGTTGTTCTCTCAAATTCTTTCTCAGATTCACATAGAGCTTTCTGTACGTCTTTGACATGCTTTCATGCACCAGATCTATTCCAACACCACAGATGTTGTCGTGCACAAGTGTTTTCAAGTACTCTCTGTATAATTCGCCTTTTTGCTTTGAACTGAGCAAACCAAGAAACTCGGTGTATCTTAGAAGTTTCTCAACTGCATAAGATTGCCTCTTCAAATAACTTCTTGTAGAAAGCGTCCCTGGAAAGACGCACGCATACTTACCACTGAGCAGTTCTCCAGTCACATTCGGAAAGTTCAATGACTTTGAAAAGGCTTTCTCAATCATCATCTTTGGTGAAGAAAGAGAAATTCCTCTGAGTACCATAGAAGGATCTTCAGGCTTTGTTTCTAAATCGTACCCATCCAGTAGGGGTATCTGGTCTGACTTAGAAAAAGGCTTTAGTTTCTCTTTTTCGTGATGTAATCTTTTTTCTGCTAAATCTTTTGTCAATCTGAGTCCGTACAGGTTTCTATAACCACCCAAAAGAAAGATGCATCTGACTTGGGAACCATCGACAGAGTGCCACAAAAATTCCAGCGACGGTTCAGCCATCCTTACACCTCGCCATAGGAAGATATCTTCAACACCATAGATCTTCAGTATCTGTGGAAGCTGTGAAACAAAGCCAAAGTTGTCAACAGCCCAGGCTACATGGTTTGACACACCGAAGTTCTCCATATCTTTTTTGCCTATTTCTAAGTTTTTGAGAATCGCAGCTTCTGAGGACAATCTAAAATCTATCTGTGCATAGAATGGACCTATCAGGAGATTTCCTCTTTCAACAAACTTTCTTACCTCTTTTTCTAAATCTCTTGACTCTTTAAGAAGGTCTTCCAGAATCAGCGTTTGTCCATCGAGAACATGCACATAACTTCTGTTCTGCTCGATTAATTTGAAAAGATTCTCAAAAAGCTCTCTGAGCCATTTGTTTGTGACAGATGAAGGAGCAAACCATTCTCGGTCCCAGTGAGTGTGGCAGATGAGATGGTTCAAAGTTCAATCCTCTCCTCTGTAGACGGATCGAAAAGATGTACAGCATCAAGATCGATGTTGATCTCTATCTTTTCTTCTTCTTTCACAGAAAGATCGTACGGTACCTTGGCAACAATGCTCTTATCTTCATTTAAGGATAAATGCAGTACTGTCTCAGACATCAGTTTTTCGGCAAAATAAACCTTCGAAGTTACAGGTACTGATCTACTCTTCTTTTCGAGAGATATGTGCTCTGGTCTGATGCCCACGATGACATATTCTCTCTCTGGATTTCTTTTTAGTGGTATACTCATGCCAAAACCTTCGGCAAAGAACTGAGTGTCTTTGGAAGTTACCTTCATTTTTAGAAAATTCATCTGTGGTGAGCCAACAAATCCTGCAACAAAGATGGTTCTGGGTTTTTTGTATATCTCTTCTGGAGTACCAAACTGAATTATTCTTCCTGCGTTCATCACTGCTATCTTGTCTCCCATAGTCATCGCTTCCGTTTGATCGTGTGTAACGTAGATCGTCGTGACCTTCACTTGTTCATGGAGCTTCTTCAGCTCACTTCTCATTCTCACTCTCAAAAGCGCATCCAAGTTGGAGAGAGGCTCGTCCATGAGCAAAACAGATGGTCTGTGAACGATAGCTCTCGCCACGGCAACTCTCTGTCTTTGACCACCAGAGAGTTGTGACGGAAATCTATCCAGCAATTCGGTTATGTGGAGCAGTTCAGCTACCCACTTTACTCTCTCTTCTATCTCTGATCTTTGTACTTTTTTCAATCTGAGAGGATACGCTATATTTTCCTTAACTTTCATATGTGGCCAAACAGCATAACTTTGAAAGACCATCGCAACATTTCTATCTTTTGGTGCTATCTGACTCACATCTCTCTCATCGAAAAGGATTCGTCCGTCGGTCAACCTTTCCAGACCAGAGATGCATCTCATAAGGGTTGTCTTTCCGCAACCAGACGGTCCAAGCAAGACGACGAAAGTACCATCTTCAACAACAAGGCTTACACCATCGAGGGCTTTCACAGCACCAAAGTACTTCTTGACGTTTTCTACAGTTACTCTTGCCAACTGTATCACCTCGTCATTTGAGGGAGATTCCCCACATTGATATCAAGTATTTCCTTATGATGAATATAAAAACCATCGCGGGAACTGCCATGATCGTTCCTGCCGCAAATTTGAAATAGTCAGGAGAAGCCATCGCTGTGCTCAGTATGTGTGCAGGCAGCGTCCTATTTGTTATAGCCAACACAGAGGCTGCAAAGACCTCATTCCACGACATGATGAAGGCAAAGATTGCAGACGCAGCAAGCCCAGGCAGGGCAAGCGGCATGGTGATTCTCAAAAAGGCACCAAATCTTGAAAGACCAAAGATCATACCTGCTTCTTCATATTCCACAAAGACACCAGAGAATATACTCGAGGTTATCAGAACAACAAAGGGCAGAACCATCGCAGCGTGTGAAAGTCCCACACCAATTACGGTGTCTGCCAGATTCAACCTCAGATAGATTGTCACAAGTGAAACGGCTATCACAACGAGTGGTATTGATCTTGTAAACAACATCAAGAGCTTTAACAGATTCTTTCCACGAAAGACAAACCTGGTCAAGGCATAGCCTGCTGGAATACCGAGTGCAAAGGAAATTGCTATGGCTATCAAGGCAACTTGGAGACTGACCAACAGAGCTCTCCACCCACCGAGATTCACGAGCAATTTGAGGATGTGCTCAAAGGTCAGTTTGCTTGGAAAGATCTTCCCCATCATATAGAAATCTGAAGAAGGAGTCAGAGAAGCCAAAAACACGAAGAACAAAGGTCCCAAGAACCACAACACAACGCCAACAAAGGCAAGCACGTAAAAGAACTTTCTCATGCCCTAACACCTTCTTCAAGGTATTTGGAACGAATCGTCCCAATGTAGAACCAGCCCACTATGAAGGTCAGTACTGCTATGATCAAAGCATAAGTGCTCGCCACATTTCGGTTGTTCATAAAAACGTACCAGTAATAAGTTTCACCAGCCAGCACGGTGATATCTCTACCCGCCAAAAGCCACACAACACCAAAGATTTGAAATGCGAAAAGTGTTCTAACAAGCAGCGCCGAGACGATCGATGGCTTGAGTAGAGGTAATGTGATCTTTGTGAGTTTCTGCCAAGAAGAAAATCCAAAGACATCGGCAGCCTCTAAGTATTCTCTGTTTATCGATTGCAGACCAGCAAGCAGTATGACAAAGACCAGTGGGGTAGCCCTCCAGACCTCCGTCAAAACTATGACCAAAAACTCTCGAGATTTGAACATATATCCAAAGAAGTACATTGGGTACTCTATCCAGTTCAATTTCATCAAGATCTTATTCAAATAGCCATTTGGAGCAAAGATCGAATAACTTATCAACGCCGCTGTAACATCACTTAGAGCAAGCGGTGTGGCGATTATGTACAAAAGCACATTGTAGCCTTTGAATTTCTTGTTTACCAAAAGTGCAAGTGCCATTGCCAAAACAAACTGAATTGGTATAACCACAGCACCTAAAAGTATCGTGTTGAAAAATGCATTCCTGAAGTCCCTTGAGAGAAAGACATATTTGAAGTTTTCAAGCCACCCTTTTGGATTGCTGAATGAAAGCTGAAAGGTTCCAATGATTGGATAACCAATGAAAACCAAAAGGTATGCAAGAGCGGGCAGTAGCAACAAAAGCGGTGTTAAGCTCTCTGCTCTTCTCATTCAAGTCACTCCCAAGAACGTATATGCAGGTGGCAGACGCCACCTGCAGTTATTTAGAACAGACTTGAGTCTGGTTCAGGCAACGGTGCTCCAACTTCTTTGAACAGTCCTCTGATCTTCTCACCGAGTTCTCCTATAACCTTGGCTGGGTCTTCTTTGTTAAAGACAATTCTTGTGAAAGCCTGTCGATAAGTTTCGTTGAACTCTCCACCTTTTGCTCCAAGTCCAGGTATGAAGGAGATGATTGAATCAGCTGCAGCAGATTGGCTTACAACGCCTTGTGCGAGGATCTTCAAACCACCTTCGGGAATCTGACCGGTTGCCTCTTGAACTACTGGGAAGAACCCAATATTTTCTAAGATTGCTGTCTGAGCCTTTGGACTGGTCAGGAAATCCAGAAGTTTCAATGGCTCAGTCATATCTGCACCTTTTGGAACTGACAGACCAACCAGAACGATTATGTAACCTCTTCCCATCGGACCACGTGGAACTGGAGCAACGACAAAGTCATTGGGTCTTTCGACGATCGCTTGTTTTATTCTGGCAGTGTGATCCCACGCTAAGAGAACCTCTTCTCTAAGAAGTGGTTGGTCCATATTGTCCCAAGTGGTGGCTGCTGGATGAACGTATTTGAACAGTTCACGCAGATAGTTCCACATCTCGATTGCTTTTACGCTGTCAAATTTCACCGCCTGCGCACCTGTGTAGGACGGATAGATATGGCCATGCAGGAACCTGTGCCACAGCCCCTTTGGACCAAGAGGAAAGCCAAGTTGTGGTCTCTTTGTTTTCTCTTGCATGTTCTTAGCCCATTCAAGCAAGTTGTCATAAGTCCATTTTTCTGTTGCGTTCATCACATCATCTTTGGTTAGACCCTTGGGTAAGTAATCAAATGCCTTTTTGTTGATTGCCATCGCAAAGGTTGCCTGCAACCACGGGAAGAATACCTTTTGGTTTCCAGCATAGGTGTACCTTTCAAAGGTTGAAACAAAGGTCTTGCCCTCAAGTTTTACTTGCGAAAGATCTGTGAGTAAGCCTTTTGAACCCATTGTGTAAAGACCACTTTGAAGATCTGCTATGAGATTTAGAACTATCCTTCCAGCCTTTTGCTCAGCTTCAACTCTGCTCAGCAAATCTGTGTACTCAAAGTTCAAAAACTCAATTTCAACACCCGAAGTTTTTGCAAAGTCACCCAGTAATCTGATCATGAACTCTCGTTCAGCCGCAGGTGTCATTTGGGTAGAACCAAAGTTGACCTTTGCCAAGACAAAGACTACAGATAATACCAGCGCAAGAACAACAAACCATCGCCTCATAAAAACACCCCCTTATTAAGTGAAAATATTTTTCGCATAATGGCTCATGATAGAAAATTTCCTACCATCTTTCTACCATATGTTACATATTTTGTCAATCGGTTTAATATAAAACCTTCAAAGTGAACGAAGAATGAAAGGCTTAACTGCTCTGAAACTAAAGCAGGAGAATGCAGGTTCCACTTTGCTTAATGAAGAATATGAAAGATGGCAAACCCAACAAGCGAAGCAGGTGAGAACATTGAAGACAGCTTGAAACAGCTGATAGAGTACCGCAACTGTTCAGAAAAAGCAACTTTCTTGAAGTTGTTGGCTTAACGAAATCTTGATTCACTCGAAGAGTTAGAATCGAGCGGTTGTCATTGCTGCAAGAAAAGAATATCAAAGTCTTTATAGAACACCCAAGACGGTGATGATAAAGAGGAAAGGCATTTCTGTTTAGCATACTCAAGTGTTCAGAAAATGACAGTTTTCTCTTTTCAAAGCAATGGTTCAACAAAATATCTTCAGACAATGTTTTGAGCGAAAATCAACGAAAACTTCAAAATGAGATAAGAGACCTTACTGAAAGTTTGTAGTACGATTCTTTAGGAGAGTGAATTATTCTGTTCAAATTCGTGAAAGGTGCAGAGATCAGAGAACTTACACAAAAGGATTATCGCTGGAATTTCATTGTCAACTGTATCGATAACGCGTTTTTTAGCGTTGGTATGACCTTTGGTTCTGTTTTCACTTTGTTTCCCGTCTTTGCCAAGAACCTTGGTGCATCAAACATTGAACTTGGTCTCATCTCAGCCATAACAAACTTGGGCTGGGGAATACCAGCGATCTGGGGTGCAAAATATGCAGAAAGATCTGCCAGAAAACTGAATCTTGTTCTTAAGGTGACGATGCTTGAAAGAATTCCTTATCTTTTCATGGCACTCATCAGTTTGTATCTGGTCGGTTCTTCATCCAAACTCTCACTGTATCTTTCAATCTCGATGATGGGCATTGCTGTCTTTGCGATGGGTTTTCTGGGACCACCTTGGATGAGCATGATAGAAAAGGTCATTGAACCACAAAGAAGAGGCACTTATTTCGCTATGGGCAGTGGTCTTGGAGCGATACTTGGCATAGGTGGCTCGCTCATTGCAAAGAGTCTGCTGGCAAATCATCCTTTTCCGAAGAATTTCGCTTATGTGTTCTTCGTAGGTTTCATCTTCTTCATGTTATCCCTTCTCTTTCTGGCACTCACAAGGGAAGTTCCAGACAGACGAGTCTATGACGATGAACCTGTTATCGATTACATGCGAAAGATGAAATCTGTTTTCAAAGACAAGAACTTCAAAAATTTCCTCATAGAGAGAATTATCAACAGCTTCACCTTCAGCTCGAGTGGCTTTGTGACGGTGTACCTTTTAAGGAAGCTTTCACTTCCCGATGATGCCGCTGCGATCTTCACGGCAGTGGTTCTGTCTTCTCAAGGTCTTTCATCCTTTGTCTTTGGACCTCTGGGAGACAAAATGGGGCACAAACTGAACTTACTCATAAGCAAGGTCTTTTATGTTTCAGCAATAATTACTGCACTACTCTCTAAAAGTGTAGTTCAAGCTTACGTTGTGTATGCGTTCATGGGTATAGTGAACACGACAGGCAACGTTGGAAGCATGGCAATCACTCTGGACTTAACCTCCGGCAAGCGCAAAGAACTCTACATGGGTTCACTCTATTTCTTGACAGCACCCTTTTCCTTCGTAGCACCGCTGATCTGTGGAAAGATGATCGATGCCTTTGGGTACGGTACACCTTTTTTTATAACGAGTGCGGTAGGCATCTTCAACCTTTTCTATCTTCTCAAATTCATCGTCGATCCAAGAGTGAAAAAGACTACTCAAGATTGATAATCACAGTGTCTTATATTTGCTCACAAGCCATAACTGTTGTGGAAGATTTAAAGCACCTGCTCAAAGACGAAACCACAAGTTATCGACTAATTGATTTTGACGACCAGATGTTCAAGAGCAACTCTATCACAAGCAGCAAGTCAATCTTCATTCGTTCGAAGTCAACTTCTCAAAAGATGTCCATTTATGTGAAATCATCGGGAATTATGAATGCTACGTCCGAAAAATATTTTATGAACCTTCAGCCATCAATCATGAGCTTGCAGAAAATATCGAGGTGCTCCAAGAGTGTGAGATCATGAATTCGAGCATAACAAACAACGTTGAAAAACTTTCGCAGGGAAACTGCAAAAGCCTGTCTTGGCGCAGGACAGAACCTTCAATGAATTATCAGTAAACCATGTCGTTTCGATGTTGAAAGATGATTGCTTTGAAAAGAAGCTCTTTCAGCGTCTTTGAGATCGAGGATTTCTTCATTGTAACTTTTTACCCAGGAAAGGTTTTCTGTCTTTGAACCGCGTTCTGTGAGGTTCATTGTTTTCCTTTTTAGTTACGAAAGGAGTTTCAGACCATCACGCAGAAGATTGATAACTGTGAAGATTCGCTTGATTCTACGTTTCTTTTTATGATAAGATCATTATGTCAATGAGAGGGGGTGCTAACAAAGATGGAAGAGATCTCAGTAAGAACGATAATGGCAATCCTTGTTGGCAAGAGAGAAAAGGCTGCCGTTGAGGTTCAAAAGCTTTTGACAGAGTTCGGTTGCTACATTAAGACGCGTCTGGGGCTCCACGAGGGAGCAGGCGAGAGTTGTTCACCATCTGGTCTGATTATTCTTGAGCTTGTTGGTAGTGAATCAAAACACCAAGAACTCTGTCAAAGATTAAATCTCATTGACGGTGTAAAAGCCAAATGCATGAAGCTTGATTTTTAGGTTGTAGTTAATACGAGATAATGGTGGCGAACAGCAGACGCCACCATTAATTTTGGCGCTCAGTTGGTTTTGAGCGTTTTCTGGTGATGTAATCCTTCAAACAATCTATGGTAGAAATGCCCGAATGGATGCGGCGGTGATTAAGGCGACAGATAAAGGCTACATCGTGGCTGGATACACTTGGTCAAACGATGGTGATGTTAGTAGGAATCATGCTCATGATGATGTTTGGATATAGAGCTCGATGGACGTTGATTGACTGTTTTCTTTCAGCCAAGCTGTGGAAGCTTGTGTTGTTCCAACAAGAGAGAAAGTATAATAATAGAAAAGATAAAGTATAGATTCAATCACATCAACAGCTGCACAGAGGGGGGAGAAAATGAACAAGAAACACTGGATAATGTTCATCGTGTGGATAGGTTTGGGCGTCTGGACACTCTTACCCATACCTGGGGCGAGCAAACCTTGTTTGATAGGATATTACGCACACTGCACGTTCACACCCATCAGCACAGTGATGTGTTTCGTAGCTGCAGCGATAGTCTATTGGCGTGGTAGACGGAAGGGTAAAGAAACCACAAAGTGAGGCTTCTTGGGGTTGAAAGATTCACCGTTATTACAGCTTTAGCATTAGGGCAGCGTAATTGCTGCGCAAGCGTTGTTTTGCCTGCAACAATTCTTGTGCACCAGAACAATTTTCGTTCTTGACAGCAAATAACTGAAGCTGAAGGTAACTGAAAGAGAAAATCAAGACTGTGACATTTAATTCGTGAATCTTCAAACTCTCAGGGCAAGAATTTTATTAAAAGTATACAGATGTCCCTTTTTGTATGTTTTCGGACTTGGCAAGAGAATGGTTTTTTGAAATCAAAAGGAGTGACGGACCAACTTAAGCTTTGTATTAGCAACGGTGGGCTATTCAAAGCAGTGAATTTCAAGAAATAGACAAACTCATAAGCAGTGTGTTGCAAATTGTGGAAAGCAAAACAACGATATTCAAATTAATTTGTTATAGAATATTTTCTACAACGCTCAATCTGTGTGTGTGATCAAAATATTTCAGAAGGAACAAAGCTCAAGGAAGCTTTCGAGTCATTCTAAAGAAGGAAGTGAAGTCTTCAAGACCTAAAGCAGAACAGATGAGGTATTTAATATTTGTTTGGATGCGGCAAAGACAAACAAATTGGTTGTGTTCTGTGCCATCTCACGCAAGAATGGTTTTGCAACTCACGAACCTTGAAGGAAAATCTAAAACACTTGGTGAATCTTATTATACATTGTGCTATGATTGAAAAGGGGAGGGGTTCGTTTCGTCGGAAAACATCATCAAAAATGAGTTTTATTGAGTGTGAAGGTTCATAGGAAATTAAAGGAATATGGATTTGAAGACCTAAGAGTTTCTATCTGTCTGTACTTTTCAATCGAAGGCGGGGAAAAAGTTTCCTATGTAGAGCTTGGGTATATCAAACTTACGATGCAACTGTTAGCCGCTTGTTAAGAAATATGGTCTACAACTTTTCAGGAAACGCGAAGAACAAAAAAGACGGGAATATCTCAGTTGAGAGACTTTATATAGTGATGCTTTGGGAATAATGAAGTGAAAGGCGGGGGATTTAAAATGAAGAGTTTATATGAGCTTTGCGCACCGCGCGAGAGCGTCTTTGATGAAACAAAAAGAGACGACGTGTTAGATCTAACTGATTTAATCGAAAATAGGATAGACCCCCATCGATTTTTTGAGGAAACCTACCTAACCCAGGGCATGAAGATATTGTTCGAAACAGCCTTTAAGCGCTTCCACAGGCAGAATGCCGCAGCTGTAGTTAGGTTGACACAGAGCATGGGCGGCGGTAAAACGCATAACATGATTGCGCTTGGTCTTTTGGCAAAACACCCAGAGTTTCGGGGAAAGATAATGGAGGAAAAGTTTAAGGACAGTCCTCTTGGAAAAATTAAAGTTGTTGCATTCACAGGAAGAGAAAGCGATGTTCCTTACGGTATATGGGGAGCAATCGCGGAACAACTTGGGAGAAAGGAAATGTTCAAAGACTATTATTCACCATTGCAAGCACCTGGGCAAAGTGCGTGGGTGAACCTTTTAAAAGGAGAACCGCTCTTAATTCTTCTTGACGAGTTACCCCCATATTTAGAAAATGCTAAAGCAAAACAGGTTGGCGATTCTAACTTGGCAACGGTAACTACTACAGCCTTGGCAAATCTTTTCAACGCTCTAAACAAAGAAGAACTTTCTAATGTATGTCTTGTTATTTCAGACTTGCGGGCTACGTATGAAAGCGGGAGTGAACTTTTACAATCTTCCTTCAAAGAACTTGAAAATGAGGTCAATCGTTTAGCCATAAATATTGAACCAGTTAATATGACTTCGGATGAAATATATCACATTTTAAGGAAGAGACTTTTTAAAGTTTTACCTTCAGATGTAGAGATAAATGAGGTGGCGAATGCCTATAAACAAGCCGTTTTAGAAGCAAGGCAAATGGGCTATACCAATGTTTCACCTGACCAGATCTTCATCGGGATAAAGGATTCTTATCCTTTTCATCCTTCAATAAGAGACCTTTATGCAAGATTTAAAGAAAACCCAGGTTTTCAGCAGACAAGAGGCTTACTTAGATTAATGCGCATAGTTGTCTCTCAGCTTTATAGAGGTGATAATCCAAAAGCCAAAAATAAATATTTGATAAACGCTTACGATTTTGACTTGAATGACCATGAAATGCTAACTGCGATTACTCAGGTTAAGCCATCGCTTGCCAATGCTATTGCTCATGATATTGCTTCAAATGGAAAATCCGTTGCGGAAATAGTTGATGCAACAATGGGAGAAACCCACATGCAGGACCTTGCAAAGCTTATACTTGTCTCCTCTTTAGCAGATGTACCAAATGCACTTTTAGGACTTTCACTTCAGGAAACAATAGGATACTTATGTGAACCGGGAAAGGATATTACCCGTGTAAAAAGGGCTCTTGACGAATTTGTCATGAGGGCTTGGTATCTTCATACCGACAGAGATGGTAGGTTATATTTCCAAAACACAAGAAACTTAATAGCAGAACTTAATTCTTTGGTGGATTCTTACGATAACGAAAGTGCTAAAAAAGAATTGAGGACCTTCCTTGAGGGAAAATTCAAACCCACTATTGGAGATTGCTACCAAAAGATTTTAGTTTTTCCTGCTGTTGATGAAATAAGGCTTTCTGAAGATAAAGTTACCCTGGTTATATTTGAACCGTATACGGGAGGACCAGGTTTACACCCTGATTTGCAAAAATTCTATGAAAACGAAAAATACAAGAACAGGGTAATGTTTCTCTCGGGTTCCAGGAGCACAATGGAAAAGCTCCTGCATGCAGCTAAAGAACATAAAGCAATTAATGAAATAATTAACAGAATGGAAAACGAAGATAAAGTTCCCGCAAACAATCCGCAATACCAGAAGGCTCTTGAAAAAAGAGACAGGATAGTATTGGAACTTTTGCAAGCAGCGAGGGAGACTTTTACGCAGCTATACTATCCTGCAAAGACTGGTCTTTTAAAAGGTGACTTTTTGATGGAGTTTACGAGTAATGAATATAACGGAGAAAAGCAAATAAGGGATGTTTTAATACAGCGACAGAAATTCACTACGGATATCACAGGCGATACTTTCAGAAGAAAATGCGAAGACAGATTGTTTACCCAAAAAGAAATGCGGTGGAACGATGTAAAAGAGCGAGCAGCTACCAATCCTTCATGGCAGTGGCATATTCCTACCGCACTTGATAATTTAAAAGAGGAGATGCTCAAAAAGAGCATATGGCGTGAAGTTGGTGGCTACATAGACAAAGGTCCGTTCCCCAAAGAAAAGACCAGTGTTCAAATTCAGGAATTGCGAAGAGATGAAGGAACAGGTGAAGTAATCTTGAAAATCACGCCGCTTTATGGAGATAAGGTGTATTATGAAGTTGGCTCTGTAGCAACCGAAGCTTCAAACCTTGTGGAAAATCTGTATGAGTTTAGGACAAAAGAAGTAAAACTTTCGTTCTTATGTGTTGACAGCAGTGGCGAACACGAAACAGGCGAACCAGTCGAATGGGTTAACAAAATAGAACTTAAGTATCGAGAGTACAACAAGGGAACGAGTAAGGTTGTTGAATTGAAATCCATTCCTCCAGTTACCATAAAATACACAACAGATGGTTCTAATCCGAAGGAAAACGGAGGTATATACGAGGGCCAGATCCTAGTCCCTGAAAACTGTACATATGTTGTAGCAGTCGCAGAAGCCAAAGGGGTTTATTCAAATACCCTGGAAATAAAGATAGGCAAGGAAAAGTTCAATGTAGACGTTGGAAAACCGTTGGCACTCAACAAACGTCAGAGAACAAATGATACCAAAGAAACCTATGAAGAACTTGATTTGCTCAAAAAGTACAATGCAAAAATCGGTGATATTATAGTGACTTTTTATAAGGAAAAAGAGACAAACGGCAATAGAAGTTGGTTGGAGTTAACTTTCGATTCTTCTATGAAAATAGATATAGATAAACTCGAAAACACCATAGACAATATAAGAAGCAACTTTATGAACGATGGAGTAATAAATATCAATTTTGAATACGGCACTATCCATTTTAATACTGGCCAGGATTTTTTGGATTGGGTTGCAGAGAAGAAGATGGAGCTAAAAGATTTTAAAGAACAGGAGATCGTTCAATAATGGCAGGCAAAAGACAGGTTTTCGGCTTTGGCTTTATTCCAGAAGAATCTCAGCATCACTTTTTAGTAATTATTCCGAATACCAGCGATGGCAAGGTTATCATTTACGAGCGATTTAAGTGGCAAGATGGTGTTGAAGAGCAGAAGATCGATTTAAACGAAGACAAGCCAAAGGTTGCGCTTTCAAAATACAAATGGAAGCAGATAGAAGAAGATCTAAGAAATGAATTCAATGCAAGGTTAAAGAAAGAAAAACTGCCTGCTGGTAAATGGCATCCTGGACAGGTTCCTGTTCAGCGGCTTTTTGGCAAAGAGATGTTGCTTTTGGCTTGGGCGATAGAGGATTGCGACCCTTCTGTGATACCGACAGCTATAAAAAACTGGCTTGGGCTTTCTCCCGAGGAGCGGTGGTGGCTTTTCACGATGACCAATGCCGCAACAGGTGGGCTAAATGATAAAAGAGGCTGGCGAAAGGCTATAAGATATGCGCTTACCGAAAACCCAGTAGAAGAATCAAACAGGCAATTAGACTTTTTCGACTTGATGCTTCGAAGAAAAACAGACGAGTGAAGGGGAGTCAAAATTGTTTGATTGGAATAAGTCCTTCATTGAGGTTCAATTCCCTGTATCAAAGATTTCAAAGGAAAGCTACAAAGAAAGAAAAGCAGGCAGTGGTCAGACATTGACAGGACTTGGAAAATGGTGGGGCAGAAAGCCCCTTATTCTTGTCAGGGCGGCACTGCTTGGGTTATTGATGCCTGTAAGCGATAATCCAAAAAAGGATATGGAAATATTTTTGAAAATACTTACTATGGATAAAGAAGGTCTGTGGCTTCGCAAAAAACAACCAATTCCTGTTAAAGAGCTATATGAAAATTCGTCCAAAGAGGAGAGAGAAAGGTATTTTGAAAACAACGACGGCAAGATCACATATAATAAAAAGAATGTAACCAAGGAAGAAAAGGAACAACTGCAAAGGCTTGTATTCAATAGGTTGTCTTATGATGAAAAGCTGAAGTACTGCGTAAGACCTGAAGAAATAGACAATCTTCCAGAGTCCGAGTGGAAGGTTATAAATCAGTATTTTGGCACAAATGCAAAAAGCTTACAAGAGCTTGTTCGCGAGCTTGGTATAAAAAGATTTGGAAAAGTCCCAGTTGTCGGCGACTGTTTCTGCGGTGGTGGAAGTGTGCCTTTTGAAGCGGCAAGGATGGGCTTTGATGTGTACGCTTCTGATTTAAATCCTGTTGCCATGCTTTTGACGTGGGCAGCACTAAATATTCTGGGCAGTTCTGAGAAAGAAATTGAAAGTTTAAAAAAGTTTCAAGAAAAGATATTTGAACTTGCGGATGAGCAGATTACTGAGTGGGGGATAGAACATAACGAACAGGGCCACAGGGCAAATGCTTATTTGTACTGCAATGAAACCATATGCCCAGAGTGCGGCTGGAGAGTTCCTCTTGCACCTTCTTGGATTATAGGGAAAGGGACAAAAACCATAGCTATTTTGAAAGAGAACCACGAAACTAAAAGTTTTGATATAGAGATAAAGTCAAATGCAACGGATGAAGAAATGAAACTTGCAGAGAAGATGGCTACAGTGAAGGACAGCAGCCTTGTATGCCCGCACTGCAAGGTTTCAACTCCAATAGCGGCTATTCGAAAAGATAGGATAAAAGAGGATGGTTCAGTAGAATACGGCCTTCGCAGATGGGAAGCTCATGAATTTGTACCCCGCCCCGACGATGTGTTTCAGGAGAGGCTGTATTGCATTAGGTATGAAACACAGGACGGCGCAAGGTATTACACAGCACCTACAGAAGAAGATTTAAAGAGGGAAAAGAAGGTTATAGAACTTCTTGAAGAAAGGTTCAGCACATGGCAGGAGAAGGGATATATTCCAAGTAGCAGCATTGAAGAAGGGGAAAAGACTAATGAGCCTATAAGAACAAGAGGTTGGACATACTGGCACCAGCTTTTTAATCCAAGGCAGTTGTTGGTGCACGGGTTGTTGATGGAGCTTATTGATAAATATGCAAAAACACAAAAGGAAAAGGTAGTATGGCTGTTGGGGGTGAACAAATCATATTATTATAATTCCAAATTATGTATATGGGATCTATCAAGCGAAAAGGGTCAACAAACATATTATAATCAAGCTTTAAATACATTATTCAATTACGTAACAAGATCCTTCACCTCGAATAAAGATAGTGTTTTCATCGAATTATCCAAATTAATAAACAATAATAACTCAAAATGTTGTTTAGATGATGCCAGATTAACTGATTATACATCTATTTTTTGGCTCACCGACCCCCCTTACGCTGATGCCATAAATTACCACGAGCTGTCAGAATTCTTCCTCGCATGGGACAAGAAGATGCTTCTTGATATCTTTCCAGACTGGTATGCCGACAGCAAGCGTGCACTTGCAATAAAAGGGACAGGGGAGAATTTCAAACAGAGCATGGTGGAAGTCTATAAAAATCTGGCAGCTCATATGCCAGATAATGGGATGCAGATAATAATGTTCA
Source organism: Pseudothermotoga sp. U03pept (assembly GCF_051235805.1). NCBI lineage: Bacteria > Thermotogati > Thermotogota > Thermotogae > Thermotogales > Thermotogaceae > Pseudothermotoga > Pseudothermotoga sp. U03pept. The sequence continues at coordinate 98,974 of NZ_JBPNXV010000002.1, forward strand.
CACATCAAGACGTCAGTGTATGGGCAGATTTGGCATTGATTTTGTGGGCAGCAGGTTTGAGTGTTACTGCCGCATGGAATATAGCAACAGAAACAGATGCAAGTGGGCTTAAAGAGGGCAACTATGTAAAAGGGACTGTCCTTCTTGTCCTTCGCAAGCAGAAATCCGAAGAAACAGCATACCTTGACGAACTTTATCCAGAGATTGAAAGTGAAGTTCAAAGACAAATTGACATTATGCGAGAACTGGACGACAAAGAAGACCCCAATTTCAGCGATACCGATTACTTACTTGCCGCTTATGCCGCTTCATTGAAGGTGTTGACATCATACAGAAGAATTGAAGATATCGACATCCAGTATGAGCTTTCAAAAAAAAGACTACCAGGAGAAGAATCTTCAATTGAAAAGATGATATACGAAGCTGTGAAGATTGCCTATGATTACATAATACCTAAAGGTTTTGATTCATACACTTGGAAAACGCTGACACCCGAGGAAAGGTTTTATATTAAAGGCTTAGACCTTGAGAAGGACGGGATTTATCAACTGAGCGCATATCAAGAATTGGCAAAAGGTTTTGGCGTTAAGGAATATAAAGGATTTCTTGCTTCTACAAAAGCCAACAGCGCAAGATTGAAAACGGCATTGGAGTTTGGAATGAGGGGACTTACCGGCAGTGACAGATTCAGCAACACGATTGTTAGAAATGTCCTTGCCGCTTTGCACCAAGCTATAAAATCAGAAGACACAACAAAAGGAAGAAACTGGCTCAAAAACGAATTGCCCAATTACTGGAATCAAAGAAATACAATTGTTGAAATATTGGAATACATCTCTGCTTTAGGCAACATAGAGACAATGCCTCACTGGAAAGAGGAAGCAAAATATGCACGGCTTCTTACAGAGCTTGTAAAGAATGATGGGGTATGATGATAGCGAATTGTTTGATAGGAGGTGAACAACAGTTGAAAATAACAATGCAAAAAGGTATAGACTGGGTGATGTTAAATATTGCTAAGTGTGCAAAAAGTTAAAGAGATATATGGCATCAGCCGAAGAACACTAATAAACTGGGAAAAGAAAGGGTTAATAACACCTCTCAGGACACCGAAAGGAAGGAGAAGATATAAAAAAGAAGATATAGAAAAACTACTTGGCATGATAGAGGAAAAACAAAAACCAACCGTTGTTTTGTATGCAAGAGTCTCCATTAAAAACCAAATTAGAAGACTTGAAGAATATGCTTAGTCGCAAGGTTGGCAGTATGAAGTTATATCTGAAATAGCTAGCGGAGTGAAGGAAAACAGGAGAGGACTATTAAAACTTTTGAACAAAATCAAAAGAGGAGAAGTTGCAAAAGTTGTAATAGAGTATCCTGACAGACTTGCAAGGTTTATACAAAGAGGTGCTAAAAAGACATGGTAACAATCCAGGCAAAGTTAGTATTTGATAGAGAAGAAGACAAAAGGGCAGTACAGGATCTTATGAGAAGATGGTCATCGTGTGTGAGATTTGCATACAACAGACTTCTGGAAGGCTACGATAGAAACACCCTCAAAAGAGAACTTCAAAAGATTTTCAATTTGAACTCAAGGTATGTTGACGATGCGATAATGAGAGCAGAGAGTGTTTTGGAATCCTGCAAGAAGAAAGGAGAAGACCCGAAAAAAGTTGTTTTTGGTGGCAGAGAACTTTTTGAAAAACTCAAGAGACGACACATTAACGGTAAACCATACGAAAAACTCAAGATTGAGTGGGAGGAAAGAAGGAAAGGGAATCTTTATTCGAGAGGGGATAAAAGCAAGAAAGGAAATCTCAATACACGAATTGAAGAAGACAAGAATGGGCTAAGACTTAGAATTAATCTGGGAGAAAGGAAACGCTATGCATATGCAGGGATAAGAGCGGGCTGGAAGAAGCGAAAAGGAGAACTGATAAACAGGGAAGAAATTCTGCACAGTCTTGCGATAGAAGGTGAGGCATGTACAAAAGGGTACTCTGTAGAGTTAAAGTTGAGGAAAAACACGATATATGCCTATTTTGCAGTTAATGAACTTTTCCCTGCGGTCAAGATAACCAGAGCAAATGGTGTTATAGGAATAGATACGAACGCATATCCTAAGCACTTAGCATGGGTAGAAGCAGACAAGAACGGGCAGTTTTTAGAATATGGAAAAATTCCAATGCCAGAACTTGAGAGTGGAAGTTTTGACAAGAAAGAGTACTACAGATGGCAGTATGCCCACAAGATAGTACAGATGGCAAAGGAGAAACAAAAAGCCATAGTGATTGAGAGCCTTAACATACAGGACAGGGGCAGGAGAAGAGACTTTTCGGGAAGAAAATCGAGGAGGATAAGGCACTATTTTGGGAGCAGGCTACTTTTGGAGAAGGTAAAACTTCTGGCAAAGCGTGAAGGGGTAGAGGTTATAGAGGTTGACCCTGCGTACACATCTGTGATAGGGATGTTGAAGTATGCCCCGCAGTATATGGTGAGCAAAGATGTGGCAGCGGCATATGTGATAGCCCGAAGAGGATTAGGACTAAAAGAGAGGATACCAGCTAACTACATGGAATTTCTCAACGAGCTTGATGTCAGCAGTTTGGGAGAACTAAAAGAGTATGTAAACAAGGTAGTTAAGAACGTGCACTTGAGGAGGAAACAACTTAAAGAGATTGATTATGTAATGCGGATATTACAAAGCCTTGGGAGTGAGCTAGGGAGACCACCTGAGCCTCTGGATGGAACAAGCGCGGGTGGTTGTAGCGAAAGCTACAATCTCTGGCGAGTTCTCAGGGTAGCGGTGGCAGTGCCACTCTCCCCTGACAGGGTGTTGCGTGATATGTCTGTCCTGAGATCGCATTTGATCTCAGGGCAAGTGGGGAGACCGGGATAGCGGCGCAAGTTCCTGTTTCTTGGGACAGGGGCTATGGCTTTCCCAAAAACCGCCTGCTGGGGCTGGGAAAGCTTGATGTGGCGGTTAACAAATACCCCAGCCACCAAACTCGTGCCAGTTTTGCACAGTTTGGTTGACCAGGATAAGTAATATGTCAATACCTAGTTTTCAGGATTTTATGCTCCCTTTATTGGAAATGTTGAAAGATGGAAAGAACTATCATATATCAGACTTATATGAGAGGTTAGCTGAATACTTTAAATTAAGCGAAGAAGAAAAGAGAATTTTACTTCCAAGTGGGAAGCAAGAAATTTATAAGAATAGGATAGGATGGGCTAAAAGTTATTTAGTGAAAGCTGGGCTTATTGAGAAATTAGAAAGAGGAGTTTATAAAATTACGGACAGAGGTTTAGAAGTATTAAAGCAAAATCCAACAAGGGTTGATGTAAATTATTTACTACAGTATCCAGAATTCAAAGAATTTATAAACAGAAATAAAGTTGATACAAACAACAGTAGAGATTTAGGAAAAGAACAAGAAACTCCAATTGAGATATTGGATAAAGCATATCAATTAATTAAGAATCAATTAGCCCAGGAATTAATAGATAGAATATTGCAAAAGCCACCGAGCTTTTTTGAAAAATTGATTATTGATCTGCTATTGGCAATGGGTTATGGTGGTTCAGTCGATGATGCTGGGACAATTACAGGGAAAACTTCAGATGAAGGTATTGACGGTATCATAAAAGAGGATAAACTCGGGTTAGATGTTATTTATGTTCAGGCAAAAAGGTGGGGGCCAAAGACATTGGTTGGTAGGCCTGAAATACAGAAATTTGTAGGGGCTTTAGCTGGATTTGGAGCTCGAAAAGGCATATTTATTACAACCTCAGACTTTACAAAAGAGGCCAGAGAGTATATTCCCAAAAATGAAACTAAAATTGTTTTAATAAATGGTCAGATGTTAGCAAATTTAATGATTGAGTATAACGTTGGTGTATTTGTGGATACCAAATATGAGATAAAAAAGATAGATAATGATTACTTCGATGAAGAATAAATGTATTTTTAGTGAGTGAGGGTAATAAAATGATTTACCGTTATTCCTCAAGAAGAAAAAGATTGGATTCAAGTTTTTTAAATGAAAAGCTAAAAGATGCTGTAAGTTATGACAGGATTGCTGGTTATTTCAGCTCTTCCATCATTGAGCTTGCAGGAGAAGCAATTGAGAATATACAGGGTTGTGCCAGGATTGTGTGCAATTCGGAAATGCAGAAGGAAGATGCTGTTACGATAAGTGCTGCCGTTAGTGCTATGCGAAAAGAATGGTGTAATGCAAAGCCTGAAGAAAAATATGCAAATATCCCTGAAAGATTAAAAAAGCTTTATAATCTCATAAAAAGCGGAAAACTTCAAATAAAAATTATTCCAAACGATGTTTTTGGACTTATCCATGGAAAAGCAGGAGTTATTACCCTAAAAGATGGGCGGAAAACAGCCTTTATAGGCAGTGTAAACGAAAGTTATGCTGGTTGGAAACTGAATTATGAGATACTTTGGGAAGATGATTCAGAAGAGGCAGTAAAATGGGTCCAGGAAGAGTTTGACTATTTCTGGAATAATCCTTTTGCGGTGCCTCTTGCAGATTTTATCGTTGAGGACATTAAGAGGATTTCCGAAAGAAAAGTGATTTATTCTATTGATGAATGGAAAAAAGACCCTGAACCTGCTTCAACTGTTATTGAATCTTCAGTATATAGAGAAGAACTGGGTTTATGGGAACATCAGAAGTATTTCATAAATATGGTTTTTGAGAACCATAAAAAATACGGAGCAAGGTATGTGCTCGCCGATATGGTTGGGCTTGGGAAAACTGTGCAGCTTGCTATGGCTGCACAGCTTATGGCTTTGTATGGGGAAAAGCCTATCCTGATAATTGTGCCAAAGACACTAATCTGGCAGTGGCAGGATGAGATGAACACCCTTTTAGATATGCCATCAGCAGTATGGGATGGAAAAGGATGGGTTGATGAGAATGGTATAAGATATCCTGCAAACGGTGATACAGCTATAAAAAAATGTCCAAGGCGCATTGGTATAATCTCACAAGGGTTAATTACAGCAAATTCCGAACAGGTCCAGCATCTTTTGAATTTGGAGTATGAATGTGTAATTGTGGATGAAGCCCACAGGGCAAGGAGAAGAAATTTAGGTCCTGGCAGGGAAAATGAAAAACCTGAACCGAATAACCTGATGAGATTTTTACTCGAAATCTCTAGACGTACTAAAAGCATGCTCTTAGCCACTGCGACACCTGTGCAGTTGTATCCGATTGAAGCGTGGGATTTGCTCTACGTTCTTGCGCAAGGCAGCGATGCTGTATTAGGAAATGCTTTTAGCATGTGGAGAAGGTACCCTGAAAGAGCTATAAGCTTGATTACAGGGAAAGAAGTTCTTGACCGTTCCGACAAAGAGAACTGGGAATGGATTAGAAATCCTTTTCCACCAGCATCCGAAGGAGAAACAACATTTGGGTTTATTAGAAAGCAGTTAGGTATGTCTGATGATGAATTTGTAATAAAACCGGAGGAATTTGACCAGCTGAGAGAGCAGGATAAGCGCAGGATTTTTAGGATTATTGATGATAATTTTATGACCGAACATAACCCTTTCATAAGACACATCGTGAGGAGAACAAGGGACTATCTTGAAAACACTATGAACCCTGAAACGGGAGAACCATATTTAAAGAAGATCGAAGTGGAACTGCTGGGAGAAAGTGATGATGAGGCTATTGTTTTGCCGCCGTATCTGCAGGAAGCCTACAGGTATGCAGAGGAATTTTGCGCGATGTTGAAGAGAAGATCTAAAACCAGGGGATTTTTTAAGACATTGCTTTTAAGAAGGATGGGTAGCACTGTAATTGCAGGAAGGATTACTGCGGAGAGGATGCTTAAAAGCTGGAGAGATCTGCCAGCAGAAGAAGATTACGAAGAAGAGGAACTGGAGGATGAAGAGGATATTCAAACAGATAGTTTGACCGAAGAAGAGGGCGATTTACTCAAAAAATTAATCGAGACCCTCAACATGAATAAAGAAAGAGATCCCAAATACAGTCTTGTTTTAAAGTTACTTATCGAGGATAAATGGATAGAACGTGGGTGTATTATTTTTTCTCAATATTATGACTCTGCCTTTTGGGTTGCCGAGAGATTATCTTGCGATCTTCCAAATGAAAAAATAGGGCTTTATGCAGGTGGAGAGAAGTCGGGTGTTTTTGTTAATGGAATTTATGAAAGGGAAAGCAAGGATGAGATAAAGCAAATGGTTAAAAGGCACGAATTAAGAGTTTTGGTAGGTACTGATGCTGCCAGCGAGGGATTAAATCTTCAAACATTGGGCACGCTTGTAAATCTTGACTTGCCGTGGAATCCAACCAGGCTTGAGCAGCGCAAAGGAAGGATTCAACGCATAGGGCAGGTTTACGATAAGGTGTACATATACAACATGAGATATAAAGGTTCAGTTGAAGATAGAGTACATCAATTGCTTTCCCAAAGGCTTGCGAATATTTACAATATGTTTGGTCAAATTCCCGATGTTTTGGAGGATCTATGGGTGCATGTGGCATTAAACGAAATCGAAGAAGTTAACAAGAAGATTGATGCTATTCCAAGACAGCACCCCTTTGAACTGCGCTATCATGCTCTTATTGGCAAAGTCGATTGGGAAAGCTGTGCGAAGGTGCTGGATAATAAAGAAAAGAAGAAATATCTTATGGCTGGCTGGCAATGAAACTAAAGTAATTTCAGTCCTTTTATTTGAGATTCCTAACAAGAATCGATCATCTTTGAGAGAATTTAAAGGCTACATTTGCGCCAGCATAAACACCTTGACTTCCTCTCAATCCCCTAAAGTGGACGAGATTCCACCTTCCCATTTCATCGTACGAGATTCTCTAAGATATGGGGATTAGTCCAAATATCTTGGCACTCTCCTACTCCGCAGATTTGACTTCGGCTGTAATTTCATTGCGAAAACAAACTTTTTACGAAACGGCTCAAGAAAAAGAGATTGGATGCTCGAAACCACCTCAGATGTAATGCTAAGAGCAGAACAGAAAGCCGCACTCAGTAAAACATTAGAAGATAGCACATTGGTTAGTTATCATCGCTTTCACAGAGAACCTTCTTTTGGACAAGACAGATGGAAGCTACATCGTGGCTGGATACACGTATTCAAACAATGGAGATGTGATTGGAAATCATGGTTCTTTTGGTGCTTGGGTAGTGAAGCTTGGTTACGGTTATTGATAGGGTTTGATCAAGGTTCGACAATCACAATGGTTCAGTTTATCTTTAGCTTATGAGAGTAGAGGGACATCTATGGATGTCCCTTTTTTGAATGCTTCTGGATTGGGGTAAAAAATGTCTTTTTGAAAGCAATTAGTAGCAAACACAGACTAACTCGAATTTTCTGTTAGCAACGGTGGGCTATTCAAAAAACTAATCTGTGATCCAAGTTTCTCGCGATGGTTCTCCTTTTCGATATTAGGTGCAGTGTTGTCATATCGATTCTTGGAGCGATTTTAAAGAGTTCTTGCAGCAATCTCTTGCCAGCACTTGCTTTCCTGTGCTGAGGATAAAATGCGAGATTGCTCACACAGAACCTGCCAGGTGAAGGCTTGCCCAAAGTTCTGTTGACTTTGAACAGATCGATATTTTTAAGAAACTGATTTGTTCAAAGATGGTTCTTCCTGTTTCAAGGTGCCACTTTTTCGCATAGTCATAAGAATAACCGTGAACCATCCATAGACGATACTCTGTTCAACGGCGAAGATTATCCATTTGTGACTGAAGAGGTTTGCTGTTGAGCGATAAAGTTTGTCCAACATTCTTTTGACATTTCACAAAAAGCTGCAATACCTTGCCATCCCTTTCAGAGAGGACCTTCTTTCGGACACTACTTGTTTCAGACATATGGAATAGACAGGCACACTCTGTTGCCATCCCTTTCAGAGAGGACCTTCTTTCGGACAGGCGAACACAGTCGGAGAAACTAACAGCGGGAAAACTGTGTTGCCATCCCTTTCAGAGAGGACCTTCTTTCGGACTAGTGTTGACTACGCACAGTCTTAAGAGAATTGATAAGGTGGTTGCCATCCCTTTCAGAGAGGACCTTCTTTCGGACACGCAGCGATCATGTACAACGCAAACATCACGGCAACATTGTTGCCATCCCTTTCAGAGAGGACCTTCTTTCGGACAGCAATGTCCAAAGAACAACGTAGTTGTGGGTTCCACAAAGTTGCCATCCCTTTCAGAGAGGACCTTCTTTCGGACAATCAATGGACGGTGGGTTCAGACTCCCAAGAGTGCGCCTCTGTTGCCATCCCTTTCAGAGAGGACCTTCTTTCGGACCGTTATTCGTGGTTATCGTGCTTGACGGGGCCATAAAACAGGTTGCCATCCCTTTCAGAGAGGACCTTCTTTCGGACACGCAGCGATCATGTACAACGCAAACATCACGGCAACATTGTTGCCATCCCTTTCAGAGAGGACCTTCTTTCGGACCAAGCAAAAGCCTTGAAGTAGACAGAGACATGATGCTGAAGTTGCCATCCCTTTCAGAGAGGACCTTCTTTCGGACCGGGAACCCACCGGCGGGGTTATGACCGAAAACATTCATGGTTGCCATCCCTTTCAGAGAGGACCTTCTTTCGGACACGATGTCATCCATGACGGCCGCCGCGGGTACTACGTGATGTTGCCATCCCTTTCAGAGAGGACCTTCTTTCGGACTTATATGAGTTCGGTATCACCAGACAAGCACTTAGAGTTGCCATCCCTTTCAGAGAGGACCTTCTTTCGGACATACAGTACCCGAAAGACGTCATAGTTGGAAAAACAAGAAGTTGCCATCCCTTTCAGAGAGGACCTTCTTTCGGACGTGATTCGGATGGAAAAATCATCGGAATCACAAGATTCCAGTTGCCATCCCTTTCAGAGAGGACCTTCTTTCGGACATGCAGAATTGATCGCTGAACTTGAAAGAAGAGGCTATAAGTTGCCATCCCTTTCAGAGAGGACCTTCTTTCGGACTGCAGGCTTCACACTCCCACAGGCCAACTTGTAGGAGAAGTTGCCATCCCTTTCAGAGAGGACCTTCTTTCGGACTAACGCAAGAAGCACTGGCAAAGAGAGCAAACCTTTCGTTGCCATCCCTTTCAGAGAGGACCTTCTTTCGGACTAAATTTAGAGATTTACAAAGAGTTGAAGCAGAAAGAAGGGTTGCCATCCCTTTCAGAGAGGACCTTCTTTCGGACTCGAGGACGAAGACGCACCGGAAATCCTGAGACAAAACACGTTGCCATCCCTTTCAGAGAGGACCTTCTTTCGGACTTGACTTTCCTTGTTCGGGAGATTTCTTGGATTTTTATCAGTTGCCATCCCTTTCAGAGAGGACCTTCTTTCGGACCGGAGTGGTATGCAGGCTTGTTCCGAACATCAAACGTCTTCGTTGCCATCCCTTTCAGAGAGGACCTTCTTTCGGACCAGAAAAGTAGGATTAAAGAAGTTCACTGTGAACACCTTGGTTGCCATCCCTTTCAGAGAGGACCTTCTTTCGGACCTTTACCCGCCCTCTTTCGAAGACCCACCCTTTTTTTGGGGTTGCCATCCCTTTCAGAGAGGACCTTCTTTCGGACCCTTACTTTTTGAATATATCATAGATATGATGCCAAATATGTATAATATTCTGTGTCTAGTGTTAACAAAGTGAGTGCGAGGCTAACATGGGGGCGATTTGGTTAAGTTTATTCAGTATTGATGCGTATTCAGGATCTGTTGACGGAAACCCGCACAAATACGCAACTGATACTTTTTGAGGGGGATATGGAACTTTTCAGACTACAATATTAACATGTCAATGACCAAAAGGACATATGGTTACACTAACGATGTTGTGTACGCAAGAGCTCAGAGTCTAAGATTGTCTTTCAGAGTGTGTTTGGTATTATGTCTTGCGTCTAACATTGCTCTACATGTTATAAAATTGTGTGTATAGAAGTGATTATATTTTCTATTCAGGACGTTCCACCCACAGAGAAGATTATATTTTTCTAAAAAGTATTAGCAAATTTTTTCCCGGTTCGCTCGTCACAACCCATGGCTATATGTGTTTGATTAATGCATATGTTTACGTAGTCGTAATAGTGTGCAGTGTATTGTTCTTTCTGAAAGTATTCTACAACATTTTGCATTGTGTTGTGAAATAGATGCGGGTTTGATTTTGTAGCAGATTCTTTGGTTTGTCAAGTTTATGTTCAATAGAGTAACTAAGAAAAGTGCTGAATGTGGTAAACTGTTGAACAGTCTTATTGATGCGTTTTCGATACCGACATATGGTTTCTAATAAATTAGAGTCTATCAGAAAATGTGTAAAGGGCTCAAGTGAGCTATGATTCATAAGTCCGTATGATGTTCGTCCATGACTTCAAGACAGGATTCAGAAGCAAAATAAAGCCCTCCATCAACAAACAACGCCGTTGTGAGAACTATTACTGTGTCAACGGGAATGCTGGTATTTTGTCTTATCGCTATGGTATTCTCAATCTCAAGCTGTTTCAGCCTTTTCTGGATCTGTCGATTATCCTTTTAGATGCTTTCAACCTATCTTTCTTGATGCTCTGGCAGAATTCTTTGCTAATTCCAATATTTTAGAAGAAAGTGTTTTGACAATACATACATGAAAACCTCTGTTCAAGACTATTGAACCCAGTCAAAGTTGACAATTCATTTTATGCTACAGCATACATTTGGTTGAAAATAGGGGCGATTAATGATTGCGTTCGATGCATAAACTATGTAATCACGTATGATCTAAAAACAAAAGCTCATTCTGTAGATTTTTGTTGGAATAAAGATGTAAGCAATTTCTTAGCAATTTTCATGCAAGTCAAGAATTCATTGGATATATTTTATGATAGATTCAACAGAAACATTCAAAAATGAGAGACCAGCAGAATGAAATTGCTGAGCCGACAAAACAATCGAGGTTGAAAGAGTTACAAGAGCTGTTTTATGAACCTGTCGACGGATGCCGATGCTACACCAAGTTCCCAATCGGCAAGATCGGTCTTGAAATCAACCTCTTTTACGAAATCCTTGTTAAAGATCTCAGACACATTCTTTTTTACAATCTGTACCATTTGTGGGTTCACTATACCTTCTCCAAGAAGGATCACTTTAGAAGGTTTTAGAGTCATTACCAGGTCGCCGACTGTCACTGAAAGTATCTTAAGTGGAGTTTCGTAGAAATCTTTGGCATCGTTAAAATCATTGCTCGCAACTTTTCTTAGTTTTTCAATAAATGGTCTGTATTTTTCCTCTTCGTTCCATGCAAAGTCTTCAAAATCTATTTCTTTCCCAAGAAAATTCTTTAAGACTGCATACTCTGAAGCATTGTATTCCAAACAACCTGTTTGACCACAGTAGCACTTTCCCTGGGTTGAAACGATCAAATGACCCATTTCGATGTGATTGGCCTGTTCCTGTTTCCAGAAACTTGCACCTATACCTGTTCCATAGCTTACAACCAAAAAGTTTTCACCATTGGATCTTGATAGAGAGTAGCAAAGTGCGTCTACGTCATTCATGAGGAAGAAGTTGTTCAACTTGAAAGCACTCTTCAAAAGAGCTTTAAGGTCAAGATTTCTCACGTTCATTAAATGGGAAACAACAACCTTTCCATCTTCGACGATACCGGATGAGCATATGCCGACAGCCAAAAGATTATCACAAGAAAGCTTTCCAACAATTTCTGAGATGGCTTTCCAGTAGCCATCGTTGTTTCTCATATCAGAAAGGATACTGATTCTATGTTTTTTCAGTGGTTTCGCAGTTGCATCGAACAGAGTTCCTTTGACTTCTTCTCTTCCAACTTTTATTCCAACTACTCTCCAGGCTGAAGGATTTATCTTTACAATTTGAGATGGTCTGCCCCTTTCTTTCTGAACCTCCTCGACTAACAACAGACCAGAATCCTCCAGCTCTCGAACAATGTAGCTCAGTGTACTCAAGGAAAGCCCAGTTTTTCTTGCAAGTTCAAATCTGAGCAATTGTCCTTCTCTTAAAACGATCTTCAAAACATCGAGTTTGTTTTTCTTCCTCAAAGCTGGCGCTGGCAGTTCTATTCACCCCAAGAGATCCAAGAACAACTTCAGATAGTTTTTCAGATTCACGGTGATTATAAACCTATCTATGACGATCTTTCTACCGTTCCTACCCAATTGCTTTCTTTGCTCTTCATTCTCAAGCAAGTATAGTACTTTCTCTGCAAGCTTTTCTACGTCGCTTTCAAGATAGCCACACTTGCCATGCTCTATCTGGATTTTAACCCCTCCAACTGGTCTTGCCACAACTGGTACTTCTTTGTAGAGAGCTTCACTTATGACCAACCCAAAGCCTTCTCTAATGGCTGTGTGCAGAGCAACTGTCGACATTCTCTGGATGGCGTTTACTTCTTTGTTTCCAACGTTGTTCAAGTTGGTGCAGAAGAATATATCTGTGTCTGTGCCAGCATATCTTGCCACCTTTTCAAAGAAGATCCAACCCTCAGGATCGTCCGAAGCCATTGCTGAAACGATCGCAAGTTGCAATGTAGGTATCTCTTTTTTCACCAACCTGTAGACGTCGATCGCAGAAAACAGATCCTTCCAAGGGTCAAATCTTGCAACCACTGTTATCAAAGGTCTGTTTGGATCTATTCCAAGTTTGCGCAAGATCTCTTTACAGAAGTTCTCATCGAGTTCTATATTCTTTTCGCTGAGTGGATCGATGCTCGGTGGAAAGTCAGTACACTTGTCTTTTATTTGTTTTGGAAAGTATTCATTCAGATGAAAGATCATCTTGTCGTAATCTCTTAAGTAAGTTGAGAATCTTTCCCAAATTTTTGTGTTTGGGGTAGAAAGATCTATGTGGCATCGCCAGATCCATTTAGTCGATGGCTTTGTTTTTGCATAGAGTCTTATGGCGGCTGGCTGTGGATCGTGTATGACTACTATGTCTGCATCCTCTTCTATTAACTTCGAATTTTCCTTGCACACCTGTTCGTAAAGCGCCCACTCTTGGGGTGAGATTTCTAATTGAGCTCCTTGTAAGGTGTTGTGAAACTTCTTAGTGACATTAAAAAACTCATTCGGTGCTTCGAGTGCATACCAGTGTGCGTCTATGCCGACAGATCTCATCAGTGGAACGAGGTTTTGAAGTATCTCTGCGACACCACCTCCAAAGGCAGTGGCGTTGAGATGAATAACCTTTTTACCTTTCAAAGGTTCAGCAAATTCTTTGATCCTCTCGACTTCATCACCTATGATAGATCTGTATTCTTCAACAGATCGTTCTTTGAGCTGTACTCTCACAGTTTACCTCCTCTCACTTTAAAGACCAACCGATCATACCTTTTATGTAATACCGCTGGAGCAGTAGATAGACTGCTATTGGAACAATCATCACAAGGATTGCTGCAGAGGAGAGTAAGCCCCAGTCGACGTGGTAGACTCCTCTCATCAATGGTATGCGCTGTGTAGCAAGAAGTTTGTTTGGTGAGTAAATGAGTATCAAAGCCAAGAAGAAATCACTCCACACCCAAGTGAACTGCAGGGCAAAGGCGGATCCAATTGCTGGAAGCGCCATGGGCAAGACTATCTTGAAGAATATGGTTATGTCGCTGGCACCATCTATTCTTGCAGCTTCTTCCATAGCCTTTGGTATGGTTGTGAAAAAGTTTCTCATGAAAAAGGTTATCCATGGTATTCCCCAAGCAGTGTGAACGATTATGAGTCCAAGGTATGTATCAACCAGATTGAGCCAGTTCATGAGTTGAAAGATAGGCACAGCGATGGTCTGCTGTGGCAATGCGAGTGTTATAACTACCACAGCAAAAAGAGTTCTCCTCATTGGAAATTTGTATCGTGAGAAACCATAACCAGCCATGGTAGCAAGGATGAGCGGGAAAAATGTTGCCGGCAGAACTACGATAAGAGAGTTAAACATTCCCTGCCTCAGCGATGCGGTAGGGTGATTCAATGCACTGACGAAGTTGCTGAGTGTTGGATGAAAGGAATCAAAGTTCCACCAACCTTTGAGCAGCTCATCAAGAGGACGTGTGGCAGTCATCACGACACCAATGAACGGAATTATCCAGATCAAACCGATTGTCCAGCCTAAAACAGTCCAAAACAATTTCTTACTCATGCCTGCTCATCCTTTACAGACCTCAGAAGTGACAAACTTACAACAAGTGTCGACAGCGTTAATACGACTGCAACTGCAGCAGATCTGTTGAAGTCGAAGGCTCGGAAAGCATAGGTGTACATCTGTAGTGCCAAGACGTTCGAAGCTCCACCAGGTCCTCCCATCGTTGCTACATAGACGATATCGAAAACTTTAAGCTCCCACAACAATGTCATGGTGATCACAACTATCGTTATGGGTCTCAACAGAGGCACAGTTATGTTGGTGAAAATCTTCCAAGAAGAAGCTCCATCGAGTTGGGCAGCTTCGTAGTAGTCTTTTGGTATTGTCTCCAGACCTGCAGAGTAAAGAACTACTGAAAAACCAGTCCAAAGCCACACCGAGCCAAAGATCAGCGACAAAAGAGCGGTATCTGGGTGAGCGGTCCAGTTCTTTCCAGTGATTCCAAAAATGCTGAGCACACCATTCACGATACCAAGGTTTCGGTCGAAGATGAAGTTGATCATCACGCCACCAACTATCATCGGCATGACCATTCCAAGAAAGATGATCGATTTTATCAAAGCGCCACCTTTGACATTTTTCAAAAGAACAGCCAGAGACAAACCTAAAGCTACTGTGAGCGGTAAGTGAATAGCAATCCAGAGTAAGTTGTGTACAAGGGCTCCCAGGGGAAAACCCCTGGAGAAGCCCTGAAGATCGATTATGTCGCGACTTGAGAATATTCTTGTGTAATTCTGGAGTCCGACGAATTCACCTTCTGAGTTTAGAAAACTGAGTGTGAAAGTTCTCGCAACCGGGTATATCACAAAGATCAACAGCATCAACATTCCCGGCAGAACAAAGAACAAAACGTACTTTGCGTTGCTTTTCATATTATCACTTTTTTGGTGCCTTCTCTTGCAGCGTCCTTATTACGTCGCTCAAGCGATCTGGTCTTACCCAAAGCAGTTTGAGTTGATCCCAGAACGCCGGTTGGAACTCTCCACCAATCGAGTCATCAAGGTCATCCAAGGCACTAACCCCTTGGATTATTTTTGCAACTTCTCTGTCTACTGGTGGATAGATGGAAAGATCTATTCCCACAGCTGTCGCGATATGCCCACCTTGTTTCACTTGCACGGCTTGTCCTTGTGGACCAGAGAGCCATGCGATGAGTTTCTTGGCTTCCTCGGGATACTGGGTGTACTTTGGCACAAAAGCATAATCTGCTCCAAAGACAACACCTTTTGCGCCTGGCAGTGCGAAGACACCAAGATCATTTGGATCGTCAACCATGCCGGTTATCCAGCTTCCCATGAAGTACAGTGCGTAATCGCCAGCCCACCATTGCTTCAATACCAAAGTCCATTCTGTTGGTTCACCAAAATACTTCTTTTCGAGCAACGAGGTCAGTTTGTTCATTGCATTCATAACGATGTTGCTGTCCCATCTGATGTTGCCGGCTATTAGATCACGCTGCAGTTCTGGACCACCAAAGGTGATGAGGAAATGTTCTGTGACATCTGACAGGGGCCAGCCAACTCCGTTACCGCTTGCAATAGGTGCTTTGATGCCGGGAATCTTCTTGATCTTTTCGAGCAGTGCCACAAAGTCATCCCAGCTTGTTGGTGGTTGGAGATTGTTCTTTTGGAAGAAAGATTTTCTGTACCAAAAACCTGGTTTTACCTTACCGGTGTAGGCTACACCGTAAAGTTCCTTTCCAACTTTGACAGGGTTGAGAGAACCTGGAAGATATAGACCTTCATCGACAACATTGGTCAGAGGCATGATGTGTCCCTTTTGTCCATATTCCCTTATGAAGCTTGCCCACATGAAGATTACGTCGCCGGGTGACTTCTTGGCAGCAAACTGTGCTGGCAGGAGGTTGGCAAGATCTTCAGCTCTGTAGATCTTGTACTCAATCTTTATCCCTGTTTGTTTTTCGAACTCTTGAAGTACAGGCATGAATTTCTCCATCTCTGGGCCAGACCAAGGACCTATAACGGTGAGTGTTGCGGCGCTCAGAACAACTGCTAATAGCGTGAGAGAAAGAACAAACCACCTTGACATACACACTCCCTCCCCTTCTGGAAGTAGTCGATATTTTTATCGTAACATGAATTAATTCTAAGGAAATAATAGCACCGGTTACTTTACATGTCAAGATTCTCAAAAACAAGTTCAGAATGGAGTAAAGATAAGAACTTGCTGTCACTTTTCAGTTTTTGTTTTTATAGTTCATTGGGTGGCAAAGTTAAAAGATTATTACGCGTCACAGAAGCACATCTAAAGTACCTTTCTTATGAGGTTTGTGCGTTTTTTCAAAAAGCTGTTTTGCGAGTTCCGCGCGGGCTTCAATTTCTTTTGCCATTGCCGTTCTTGCAACGTTGAGATCTTGTGGAGAGGGATCAGCTGGCGCTAAAGCAGCAGCTCTGATGATTTGCATCTTCCTTATCGTTGCCTCTGGACTTTGTTCTTCTGAGGTGCTCAAAGAGACCTCGCCGCCTGATATGTAAAGCTTTCCATCGGGTCCTCGAGTGTAAGTGTATTGCATTAGACCAGCATATCTACCAGCAACAGCCTTGTGCGCATTTTCATGTGCAATGACTTCTCTTTCCCTTGCTTTCAATCTCTCGACCTGCGCCCTGATTTTCTCTTCATCTTGCTTAGAAAGTACATTCGAGTCTGAACGCAGACGGTCTACTCTCATCACTCTTATTTTACGATAGTCACCTACAAGAGAACCAACGAATAACATTTACTTCGATGAATATATTCACAGTGTAAGGTCTTTCAACATACTTTGAGCTCTTACTATAGAGGAGATGACCCTTGTGAGAGATTCGAATTTTTCAAGTGCTTCGTCCATAACTCTCATGGCATTTGTAAAATTCTCGCTTTCATTGTTTAGCTGTTCTTTAGTAGAAGACAAGATACCAGCCACACGAGAGATTAACACAGAGTTTCTTTGCATGAACTGGATGAGTTCGCTGAATGAATTTTGAACGGCTAAGAAGATCTCACCAACAAGCCTGATATTCTCAAGTGAGTTTTCGACAGCGTTTGAGAGATCCTTGACCAGGTTACTTATTTCTTTTGCCGTTTTGTTAGACTCTCCTGCAAGCTTTTGAACTTCGCTGGCTACCACTGCAAAACCTTTGCCATGTTCACCAGCTCTTGCGGCTTCGATAGAAGCATTCAGTGCCAGCAGATTGGTTTGCTTGGCTATCTTCGTGATCTGTTCAACCATGTTTTCCACATTGCTGAACATTGAGAGAGTCCGTGATATGTTGGTCACAGACTTAGAGACAGTTTCATTTATCTTGTCAACATCAGCGCCAGATTTTTGCAGTTCATCAGTTATGTTCTTGTTTATTTTCTGGGATTCTTGGATATTCTCTGTGAGCTCCATGGTTTCTTTGTCAAACTCAGAAGAAATCGCTGAAAGCCTCTCTTGCATTTGCTTGAATGTTCTTTCGATACCTCTTATGTTTTCTTGCACCGTTCTCACTCTTGAGATCAATGCTTCATCCAATTGAGCCATAAAAGAGGTCATCAAGTTTTCTGCAAAAAAGGCTGAAGAAATCTTTTCGAGTGTGCTTTTTTCTATCTGTGGCATCTTGCGATCACCAGCCGTATATTTCGTCTATAATCTCTAAGCCACATTTGAGCGTCTTAAACCACTCGAACAACCTCTTCACGTTTTCTTCCTTGAAGATTGCTCCATGTTGTGGTGCAACGAATTTGATATCTTTTTTCTCCACTATGCTGAGCCATTTTCTTAGTGCAACACTGGAGGTTATGTATCGCTTGTGAAAGCCCTCCATGAGTTTGACATGTTCGTTGAAATTCTCCACAAAAAGATATCGTCTTCCTTTTGGAAAAACAGCAACCCCAAGATCACCCGAGAACAATATCTTGGCTCTTGGGTCGTACAAGGTGAAGTTACCAGTTGAATGTAAATAATGTGTTGGAACAAACTCGACCTCTGTGCCGGAAGAGAACCTCAATTTTTCACCTTTATCTGGTATAGCCACGACTCTGCGTTGATCGTAGATACCAAAGTGCGGCAAAAATCTTGTCCAGAGTGCTGAGATATAGATCTTTGCATTTTCTGCGATCGAAAGCCACAGTGTGATACCAGAGGTGACATCTGGATCTTGATGTGTGAAAAAGATGTATTTTATCTTGCTCGGTTCAACGATCTCTGAAACATTTGCAAGAACCCTTGGAAAAACGTGAGCACCCCCAGGATCAAGAAGCATTGCCTCATCTCTGTCGATTATCAAATATTGATTTGTCTGAACGATTCCTTCTTCTTCCTTCTCCTCCCAGGCAAGAAAGATAAACTTATGAATATCATCTTCGTAGAGGGTCACGTTCTGCATACCTTCTGTTTTCACGACACAGCCACCTCCTTTGCTGTGAATATTATAGCGAACAGCAAGTCAATCACACTAATTCAGAGCAGAGTTTTGTGTCTCTGTGCTGTAGAATCTAGCTATTTGATTAACAGATAAACGGTCACAACGTGTGGATAATAGATGTTTCCTATCTTTTCCTGAACGGTGAACAAACCCATCCCAAAGAACTTTGGTCTCTCTGGCAACTGAACGTGCAAAAGTTTTCCGATGATTCCTATTAGTTCTGGATTGTCGATTCTCTGTGCATAGGCTTCTACTAACTGCCAGTTCACGTTGACCTTCAGCATCCCACCGCTGAGATTGCCAAGAGGATTTGGCACGTTGGAGGTGTCGATCTTTATGAATCTCGAGCTTGGTCCAATTTGCCAACTAACGCTTGTTTTCAGATTTGTGTTGTACACAAGAACCTCGTGAATACGAAGATCTCCCGAGACGAAAAACAAAGCATTTGGTGCAACAATGAGGTTGGGACGCTTTTCTGGCATTAGTGAAACGTCAAATTCGAGTATCTGTGCGATAGTTAGAATCGCCAACAGCATTACGAATATGCTCAGCAACTTTACCTTAGACACAAAAATCCCCCCTTCAAATAAAGTTTAGTTCAAGAACAATTAGAAAATTATTAAAAGTGCAAGTCACAGTTGAGTTTTTGCAGAGCTATCATGAAGTTGTGAAAGGAAGGTTATTTCTGAGCAACAACAAAGATTCGGTTTTCTTTTTCTGGTTGTTGAACAGGTTCACTCAAATCT
Source organism: Pseudothermotoga sp. U03pept (assembly GCF_051235805.1). Classification (NCBI taxonomy): domain Bacteria; kingdom Thermotogati; phylum Thermotogota; class Thermotogae; order Thermotogales; family Thermotogaceae; genus Pseudothermotoga; species Pseudothermotoga sp. U03pept. The sequence continues at coordinate 118,286 of NZ_JBPNXV010000002.1, forward strand.
TTCAGTGTGGCAAAATAGACTTTTTGAAATCCTTCTTGCAACAACCGTTGTTTTATCTCGTCCAGTTCATATCCCTTGTTGTAGACAACTTCATCAAATCTATCAAAAAAGCCGTGTTCTTCTTGAAGAAAACCCGTTATCTTCGTCACTGCGAGTTTCTTTTCCTCGTCGTATATTGCTCTGTTCAGGATCACTATATTTCCTTTGTCCATAAAGGTCAAGGAATTCCAGCCAGTTCTCAAACCCAATATTGTGTTCAGATCGAAGATGAAGTAACCTGAATCAACAAGAGTTTTGTATACTGAATGAAAACAACTTCTCAGTGCTTCGATGTTTTCCAGATGGTTCATCGCATCATATGTAGAGACGACTAAGCCAACTTTCTCTTCTATCGTGAATTCTTTGGCGTCTGCTTTTATGAATCTTGCCTTGCCAAGCTCGATGAATTCTCTGCAGTTTTCTCGAGCGTAATCAAGCATTGCCTCCGAAAGATCAATTCCTATGACATGATAACCTTGAGTCAAAAAGTATTTTGCAAGTTGACCTGTGCCGCAGCACAGGTCCAAGATATGACTGTTCTGTGGACCTTGAGTTTTGTAAAATTGCAGCAAGATCGGTGCCACGCTTTGGGCAAAATTAGTCCACAGTATGTTATAGATCCTTGCGAATTTGTTCCCATAAGCCTGAGCCATTCATTTGCCTCCAAGTTTACAAGGATATCTTTTGATCTGCAAGATCTCTGAAAGTCACTGCTATTTTTCTTTCAGTCATCATACCCCAAATAAATGTAACGGCCTCCGCAGTGATGTTACCACACAACATACCCCACCAGACGCCGTCCAGACCAAGCTTTAGAACAAAAACAAATAACCACGAGAAGAAAACATGGAGCACGATCGTCCTTAAGATTGATACCGCTAAACTCTTGACACCCTGACCTATTCCTTGAAACATCGCAGAGGTAAACATGCCAAAAGGAACGGTTGGTACAAAAAAGCTTAAGATTTTCAAAGCTTTTACGAGATCTTCAAAAATGACGCTCGCGCTTTCTGAGTAGGTGAAGATCAAAGCGATCTTTGATGCAAAGAAGAAAATCGCTGCCGTGACACATAGGCCGATCAACAAACCCAACTTAACAGCGAAGATATAAGCATCTTTGAGTTTTTCAGCGTTTCTTTCTCCATAAGCAGCACCTGTTACGGCTGTGACAGCGTTTGCGATGCCCATGAGGGGTATTGTACCGAAGTTGACGATTCTCCAAGCACTCGTGAAGACAGCAACACCCACATCTGTGCCTGCCTTCACAATGAATGTGTTGAGCACGAAGGTGGAGATCGACATGATTATCTGAGCAAATGATGTGGGTATGCCGACTCTCAAAATGTCTGTCAAGACACCATTTGCATTGTTCAAATGTTTCAACCCAAATGAGACGTAAGTGTCTTTCTTGAAGAACAACCAGTACGACATCAGTATTGTCGAAGCAGCTATGGAGATAACAGTTGCATAGGCAGCACCTTCAATACCCCAACCAAATGTGTAGATGAAAAGTGGATCTAAGAAGATATTCAGAATCGCTCCAAGGGTTATTGCATACATCGATCTTTTTGTGTCTCCTTCACCTCTGAGAATTCCATTGACGACGTTGTTGAACATCAACAATGTGATGCCGAAGATCATTATTCGCGAATAGGATGTTGCCATTTCGAGTGTTTTTCCGGTGGCACCAGCGAATGCCAAGATGGGAACAAGAAATGGCAAGACAATAGTTGTTGCAGCAACACCCAAAACAACAGCCAGTATCACAGAATATGTTGCTGCACTGTCGGCATGATCTTTGTTTCTCTCCCCGATCTTTCTCGAAATAACTGAACTGGCACCGACACCAACACCTCCCGCAAAGGAAAGGATGATCATGAAGATCGGGAAGAACAAACCAATTCCTGCCAACGCTTCGGGTCCTAACCCTGCAACCCAAATACCATCAACAAGATTGTACAGAGCTTGCACTAATTGCGCTATCATAATTGGCAAAGACAGCCTTACAATAGCGACCTTTGGATTAGCTCTTAGTAAGGAAACGCCTTTTGTATCTTTCAGCATGCAATCACCCCGAATTCTTGTTAGATGCTGAGTGTTATCAAATTCGCCTCAGAGGTCGACAATTTCGGTTTCTATTGTTCTCCTCGATTTGGTACAACACAGATGAAATGAGCTATCTTGTCACCGACATTCACGAATTGATGTTCTTCATTTGGTTCAACGAGGACAAAAGCACCTTTCTCGACTATCTTCTCCCCATCTTTTGATACAACCTTTATCGTTCCATCAACGATGAAAACTTCGTGTTCCCAATCATGTGTGTGATATGGTGTACTTGCCCCTTTTTTCAGAGTGAAAAGCCTCATTGCAAAGGTCGGTGAACCATCTTTTGGACCGATCAGAATTCTCTTTAGGACCATTCCTTCAAAGAAACTCTCAGGATGAACATCTTTGTAGCTACCAACTTTCAAAGGCTTCACCTCCTTCATAATTTTACTCTGTGAAGTATTTGCCGAATGCTCCTCAACTATGACTTAATCAGATTCACATTTTTCCTTTATGTGTTTGAGCAGTAGAAGGTACAGAAGATTGAGTTTCTGTTAACGAAAAGAATCAGCAATGACTCTGAGGGCAAAATATAAAGGAAGAAGGAAGATCAAGACCAAATTTCCCAACGAATTTTGTTGTACGGCGTATGATTCTCTTTCTATCTTTCTCTTGCGTCTTGTATTGTGAATTTGCTCTGCGGTCTGATGTTTGCTTTTGATTAACGATCACGTTATCGTTAAAGTAGACACATCGTGCGGCTGTTCCAGTAAAATCTCTTTCAGCCGCGTAGAAGGGGGTTAATGGTATGAAAAGGCTGGTTGTGCTTCTCTTTGTCGCAGCTCTGCTGATTACCACAGCTTTTGCAAAGACCACGATAACGGTCTGGACATTCTTCAGCGGTGGTGAGGGATTCATAGTAACAGAGCTCATCAAGAAATTCAACGCAGAGAACCCAGACATCGAAGTTGTTGAGCAAATCGTTGAATGGGGAGAGCTTTACAACAAGTTAACTACAGCTGTCGTTGCTGGCGATCCACCAGATGTTTCTGTGATGCATCTCGCTATGATACCGGATTTCGCTTCAAGAGGTGCTCTAACAGCTATTGACAACTACGTATCAAAGGACATCCTGCCAGATTATGTACCTGAAATCATCGCCAAGGCACATTATGCAGGCAAGCTCTATGCGATTCCTATCGATACACATCCTCTTGTTCTGTATTTCAACAAGGGACTCTTGAAAAAGGCAGGATTAGTAGATCAGAAAGGTGAGGCACTCGTTCCAAAAACCTGGGACGAACTGATCAACTACGCAAAGACAGTACAAGGAAAGCTTGGTCTGGAAGTGGGTATCTCTGTTGAAAATGGACCAATGACTGGTGAAAGGTTGTTCATAGCTTATTACACTCAACTTGGTGGAGAGTTCTACGACGCAAAGTCAAACACAATCAAGCTTGACTTAGAAAAGGCAAAGAAGACTTACGAATTTATAAAGGGTCTCTTTGATTCTGGCGTTATGAAATCCATGGATTACAACACCGCCGAATCTCTCTTTCAGAACGATCAATCTGCATTCCACTTGAATGGTGTTTGGGCAATGGCGGTCTATCCAACACTGAAAATAGACTTTGGAGTAACGAGTGTACCAGCAATAGCTGGCAGTAAACCATACACATGGGCAGACAGCCACACTTGGGTACTTCCAAAACACCCAAAGGACGATCCGAACAAGATTAAGGCTGCCGTCAAATTTGTAGAGTGGTTTGCAAGAAATTCTGCTGAGTGGGCAAAGGCAGGACACCTGCCAGTTCTCAAGAGTGTACTCAGTTCAGATGCATTCTTGCAACTGCCAATGCGAAAAGATTACGCACAGGTTGCCAATTTCGTTGTTCCCGCTCCGAGTATGAAGGGTTGGGTCGAGATTAGGCAGAAGATGTGGGAACTCAATCAATCTGTGATTCTGGGACAGATGACACCAGAGCAGGCTGCAAAGGAACTGCAGCAGGCAATTAAGAATGTCTTGGCTGACTGATCTTTGAAGTGTGAAGAAGGGGAACAAAGTTCCCCTTCTTTGTATTTTTTGCATGGAGGGGTTTTATGGGTGTATATAACAAGAAGAAGCACGCAGCGCTGGCTTATTTGTTTTTCGCACCTTTTGGTGCTTTGCTGATTGTTTTCAAGCTGATACCCTTTGCGAATTCAATCAGAATGGTGTTCTATAAATGGGATATTCTTGGCACTCCACAATTTATAGGTTTTGCAAATTTCACCAAAATGTTTTCCGACAAAGTTTTTCTTTCATCGTTGTGGCACACCTTTTATTTTGTCATTTTAGTAGTTCCACCAATAATGATTTTATCTTTCCTGATTGCCATATTGGCTAACAGCAGAGCATACGGGAAAGGTTTTGTGAGATCTGCCTTTTATCTTCCATACACGCTGACGATATCGGTTGTTTGTTTGACTTGGTCACTACTCTACAATCCCTATTTTGGGTTGATCTCGAAGTTTACAAAGGCTTTAGGACTGAAAACAATCAATTGGCTGGTAGACCCATTTTGGGCTATGCCGGCAATTGCTATAACTACAATCTGGTGGACGATTGGTTTTTGCGTTGTTTTGTACATAGCTGGATTACAACAGATACCATCTTCCTATTACGAAGCTGCTGAACTTGACGGAGCTAACGGTTTTAAGAAAATGATCTTCATCACAATACCACTGCTGAAAAGAGTTCATGTCTTGGTGATCGTCACTCAAATCATCGCTTCACTGCAAATCTTCGGACAAGTCTATATCATGACTGCTGGTGGACCGGCTGGTAAGACTCGAACTGTCATTCAGTACATCTATGAACAAGGTTTCAGGTATTTCAGAATGGGATACGCTCAGAGTATGGCTTTCGTACTCTTTTTGATCATGCTTATATTTGCATACTTCCAACTGCGTTTGATGATTTCCTCTTCGAAAGAGGAGTTGATATAAATGAAAGCGAAAAAATATCTGTTGACAGTTGTGGCGGTAGCGCTTTCTTTGGCGTACTTGATTCCACTTATTTGGATGTTCTTGGCTTCCTTTCAATCGCAAAAGGACATCTTGGCAGGCAAGTGGATACCGTCTGTTTGGTCTCTTGACAACTACAAGATAATACTTCAAAGGGCGAAGATCGGCGCTTGGTTTACAAACAGTTTGATATCTTCCTCTTTGGCTACTCTTGGAATCATCGTTGTTTGCACGTTGGCAGCTTATGCTGTGAGTCGAATGAATTTTCCAGGCAGGAAGTTTCTGTATGTTTTTTCTCTTACTGGATTCATGATACCAAGCCAAGCGATTGCAATTCCTTTGTATCTTATGGTTAGGAGGATGGGCTTAGTCAACAACTTGTTTGGAATAATCTTGCCAGCCTTACCATCTTCGATGGCTGTTTTTATACTATCGCAGTTCATGAAGGCAATACCGGCAGATTATGAAGAAGCCGCACGATTGGACGGAGCAGGTGAGCTGGACATAATGTTCAAAGTAATCTTACCTATGTCCATACCTGCTATCACCACGGTGGCAGTACTTCATTTCACGTGGGTCTGGAATGACTTCTTCTGGCCATTGATCGTCATGACGAACGAGAAGATGTACACATTGCCAGTAGGGCTTGTAGCATTGGCTGGTTCAGATGTGAATATACGATACGGACCCATCATGGCAGCGAATGTGATGGCATCTTTGCCTGTCATAGTTGTTTATCTCTTAATGCAAAGGTATCTAACACGCGGAGTGGTATTAAGCCTGAGATGAAAGGAGTGTACGTTGATGAGAATTACCTTAGATCGAAATTGGAAGCTAATTTACGAAGATGGTTCGGTGAAGAACGATATCTGCCTACCACATGAATTTTCAATAAGTGAGAAGAGTTATCCTAATCCGATCTTCTCTTCAGGTGTGTACGAAAGAGTACTGACAGAGCTGAAGGGCTTAGAGGGCAAGAAGATAGTTTTGAGATTTCACGGCGTTGATTATGCATCACAAATAACTGTAAATGGAAAGCAAGTCTTCAACCATGAAAATGGCTATGACCTTTTTGAGATCGATGTGACGAATTTTCTGAACTTTGATGGTCAGGATTTACTGCAGATTCATGTTTCTGATGTGGATGTATCGAGTAATCCGAGTATTGTCATGGGAAAACAGGATTGGTATGGAAATGCATCTGGAATTTTGCAACAAGTAGAGCTGTGGGTTGTCGATGAAGTTTTCATAAAGTCTGCAAGATTTACGACGATGAAAGATTTGAGAACCATTCGATGCGATATAAGATTCTCCGATGGAAAAGAGCATCCGTTCCGCTTGATTATTTTGGATCCGGCAGGAGAGAAGATTTTTGAGGTACAGCAAAGCAAGACATCCTTCACTTTTCTGGTGGATGAACCAAAGCCTTGGTCTATTGATTCTCCCAGTCTATACACCGCTGTGATTGATTTCGACTGGAACGGCTGTAAAGATCAGTTTAGCTGCAAATTTGGGATCAGGACGATCAGTGTAGAAGCTGACAAGATTCTTTTGAACAATGAACCTGTTTACATCTTCGGTGCCTTAGACCAGAATTTCTATCCTATCACGCATTATGCACTTCCGAAGAGAAATGAGCTTCTAAGCGAACTTTTGAAAGCTAAGGAGATGGGACTGAATCTGCTCAGATTTCACGTGAAAATTCCAGATGATCTGTACTTGGATCTGGCAGATGAACTTGGACTGTTGGTTTGGATCGATCTTCCATATGCAAGGCAGTTGGATGAAAAATCAAAAGCTTATCTGGAAAAACTGCTTGAGAACTTGCTTGAAAGGCATGCCAACCATCCGAGTTTTGTAATTCTCAGTTTGATAAACGAAAGCTGGGGTGTCGATCTTTCAAAGGAAGAAGAAAGAAAATGGCTGAAAGATTTCTACATAAAGGCAAAATCAATCGACCCAACAAGGCTTTACGTTGATAACTCGGCGTGCTGTGGCAATCTTCATGTTTGCTCGGACATAGATGATTATCATTTCTATCACTCTTTTCCATATCATAACAATTTGTGGAAACAGAAAGTAGAAGGTTTTGCGACTGGTGAGTTCAAGAGTTTCTCTGTGCCAAAACAAAGACTTCCCAAGTTGATTTCTGAATTTGGTGTGTGGGGCTTATCTGATCAAAGAGATTGGCTTGGTAACTGGATGAACTTTCCTGTGACTGTGATGGGAATGAAGTTCGATGGATCATCACCACAAGATGCTGTCTCTTTAGCCTGTAGATTTCACAACCTTGAAGATTTCTTCTACCAATCCCAATTGCACCAATTCTTAGGTTTGAAGTATCAAATAGAGCAGATCAGGCTCAAAGAGCAGATATCAGGGTATGTTATCACTGAATTTTCAGACATAGCTTGGGAGGCAAATGGACTTTTGGACTACAACAGAATGCCAAAGTCCTTCTATTCAAAAATGAGGTTTTTAAACAACCCTATTCTGCCCATAATCAGAGATCACAGATCTGTTTTGAAGGCAACAGAAAGGTATTTTGGACATCTGTGTATGGCCAACAGTTCGCCAATGAACTTGGAAGTTAAGATCGTCGTGAGAACGGACATTAAGATCCTCAAAGAAACTAATCTGATCTTGAAAAGATGGTCGCTAACCGATGTGATGGAAATCAACGAGAGCCTCGATGAAGAAACACAGAATCTGTACATAGAAGTCTTCAACGATGGGAGACTTCTGTGTAGAAACTTCTATCCTGTAGCTGTTTTGCAACCAAAGCCAGTAAGTGATGAGATAGTATGGGTAGAAGATGAAGCTTTTCAAGATGATGAACTAATATGTGTCTCTGAGAAGTACAAGGTTCACGGTTTCTTGGAACTATCAGGAGATTGGATAAGCAACATCACCGTTTTCAACACTAAAAGAAATGTCAACATTGCTGCATTTCTATGGGCGCTTGGAGATGTTGCTTCAGAATACTTGCTTCTGAGAAAAGACGCGGCTCAGTTGAGCTCAAATACTTCTTTGATCAGCAGGATTGCAGGTTGGGGTTATGCCTTCGCATCACTTTTGTATGTGAAGGAATCTAATGGCAGAAGAAAGATATATACGACTTTGAAGGACTGTGAGCTATCGAGGTTGCTGATAGGTAGTATACTATTGTAGAAAAGAAAAAGGCAAATTGCAAAGGTGGTTTCATGAAAAAATACGTTACGATGAAAGACATCGCACAACGTGCAGGTGTCTCTGTAAACACCGTTTCAAAGGCATTGAGGGGCAAAAGTGATATAGGTAAAGAGACAAGGCAAAAGATACTCAAGATAGCCAAAGAAATTGGATACATAAAGAACTCGACAGCCTTTGCACTCAGAAGGAGTCAGACGATGACTATCGGTGTTGTTTTGGAAGACAGTTCCAATCCCTTCTTTGCAGAGGTACTCAAAGGTGTAGAGGCAGCTGCCAAGAGATTCGACTATCAATTACTGGTGATGAACACAGAGACAGATCCAAAACTCCAATCGCAGGCAATAACTACGTTATTGGAAAGAAGAGTTGATGGTTTGTTGATAAGTCCTTTTGGTGAGAACACAGAAGACTTTGAAAAACTCTTGAAGATGAACTTTCCCTTCGTTTTGTTAGGGAGACATTTGTACAACCCGCAGATAGATGAAGTCTACAACAACGAGGTCAGAGGTGGATATATGGCAACAGAGCACCTGATCTCAAGAGGTAAAAGACGCTTGCTTTTCATAAACACAGATATGAACAACTCCGCGTCTAAGATGAGGTATGAAGGCTACAAAAAGGCTTTGGCTGAAAATGGAATAGATCTTCCAGAGGATTACCTGATTATAGTGCCGTACAACAAAAACATGGAAGCAGGCTATCAAGGTGTTAGAAAAGCACTGAAGAAAGGACTTCCTTTTGACAGCATTTTGTGTTTCAACGATATGTTTGCCTTCGGTGCCATCAAGGCATTAGACGAAGCTGGAAGAAAGTTGAGAGAAGATGTGTCGGTAGTAGGTTATGACGATATAATCTTTGCACACTTCTTTAGACCACCTTTGACCACTGTGCGCATTCAGAAGTATGAGATGGGTTATGAAGCCACCAAGATGCTCTTGGAACGTGTCAAAGGAAAAAGGAAAAAGCCAAAACAGAAGATCTTGGAGGTTGAGCTGATAGTAAGAGAGAGTACTTGAGAGGTGTATTTCGAGGGAATCTTCTATTTCGTAGATATACCTGAACAATCGCTTCGATGGGTTTTCTTCCGCTCTTTTGAGATCTGAGGTTGTGAGAGGTTTTTCGTTACATTGAATTTTTCTCTTCAGTGAAGGTTTTTTGGTTATTTTCATCCTTTTTTATTGAAGGAGAGCGGTTTTGATAAATTTGTGAAACATATCACTTTCGTATTATATAAATTGGACACAAAAGGCGCCTACCGAGTACTCGGAAAATTGGTTCTGTAAAGTGGCATAGGTCTGCTCTTTTGGAGAGAACTCCAATATTGAGTCTTTGTGAGATGTTGATCTGCTTAGATGCAAACAGATGAATGTATAAGGATTATTCAGCAACACACTTCCACAGAAAAACAAAAGATTATCACGTCGATTCTGGTAAAAGAGAAATCTTTTCCTGAGAACAAAAAACTGCTGTATGAAGAGAGTCTGGTGGCGCAACTGAGAGGCAAAGTTTCTTGAAGAAAAATGAACAAAGACACTCAACGATAGATTTGTGAAGGCGACCACAAGGGTCGCCTTTTTCTTTTTGGTCAGGTGGGATTCAAAGTTGCCTTTTCGGTGGTTGTCGCTTTTACCAAGTCGTAACGGGTACATAATACTGCAGACACCTCTGATGATTACCATAGTCTTGGAAATTGATACTTTTTTCACAAATAGGAGGTGTGGCAGATGGCAAAGTATCAAGTTGCAAAGTCTGTTGATGTTCGCGGAGAAGTATGTCCAGTACCTGATGTTGAAACAAAAAGAGCCCTCAAAGGTATGAAGCCTGGAGAGATCCTCGAGGTATGGATTGATTACCCAATGTCTAAAGAAAGAATCCCTGAGACTGTGAAGAAGATGGGGCACGAAGTTCTCGAAATAGAGGAAGTAGGAGCGAGTGAGTGGAAGATCTATATCAAAGTCAAAGGTTGAAAAGGAGGTGAGCCCATGGTCTGGACAGGCCTTTTGATCGGAGCCGTCTTTGGAATAATACTTCAAAGAGGCCGAATCTGTATAAATTCTGCATTTAGAGATGTTCTCATCTTCAAGGACAATTACCTGATGAAGTTTGCAGCTTTGGCAATAGCGCTTCAGTCCATTACTCTGCTTTTGTTCGCTCAATTTGGCGTCATCAAGCTTTCTGCGA
>NZ_JBPNXV010000003.1:0-113848 GCF_051235805.1 Pseudothermotoga sp. U03pept
GTGGCTGTGAAACAACAAGCAGACTCAAGTCAAAATGTGAGCAGTGCTTCAGAAGAACTTTCATCTATAGCAGAGAGTTTGGTAGAACAAGTGAGAAAGTTCAAGACCTGAGGAAATCTTTAAATACTCTTTTATGTTTTCAAAAACAAGATTGAGATGAAAGGGGCTTTATGCCCCTTTCATATTTGAAGAGGTATCTTTCAAGAAAAAATTGGCGGACAACACAAGCAGTAATTCAGTGAAATTCAACATAGTCCTTCATGTATCTGTAGTTTCTTATGATTACCTTTTTGCCATCCATCTGTATTATTCCCAACTTCTGAAGCTCTAAGAAGACGCGAGAAAGTGCAGGACGTGTTACTGCAAACTCTCTGGCAAGTTCCTCTTTCGTTTTATCCATAGTTATTTCGGTTTTTCCTTGCTCTTTCATCAGCTTCAAAAGATAAGAGCATACCTTCTGAACAAGATTTTTCATAACTACCTCGTAGAATCTGTCGGTTATAAACAAGAATGCATCACTAACGTACCTAAGATAGTTTCTCAAAAGATGCTCATCTTTCATCAAGAATGCAATGAAAGTGTCTTTATCGATAGACAAAAAAGTGCTCTCCTTAACTGTTTCGACATCAACAGGGTACTTGGAGAGAGTCGAGAAAATGACTGCAGAGGCGAGCAACTTTGGTGCAAACATATGATCTATTTGCAAAACCTGTCCATCAGAATTAACGAACAATCCTATCGCTTCACCTTCTACAAGAAAAAGCAGCTCATCACAATCTTGTGAACGTACCCTAACCAACTCCTTCGGCTGATACCTTTCCACTCTGGCAAAGCTCAACAAGTCTTTCAGAAGACTTTTGCTTACACCTTCAAAAACTTCAAACCCACTTAGAATTTCAACGAATCTCTCCAATGGAAAAACTTTGCCTCCTTTTATATCGTAACATAGGTTACAGACTCTCCAGGACATCAATCGTAGAATAAAAGTGAAAAATCTCACAACAAAGGAGGTTGAAATGATGTTTAACATGTTCTGTTATCAGTGTTCTCAAGTAGCAAATGGCGAAGCATGTACGGTGAGTGGCGTTTGTGGAAAAACTCCGACTCTGAACAGACTTCAAGATAATCTGATCTACATACTCAAAGGCATATCTGCGTACTATTATCACGCCAAGGAACTTGGTTACGTCGATGAGGAAATTGCTGCTTACCTGTCAAAGGGTCTTTATTCGACTCTCACGAATGTAAACTTTGACAATGATGATTTTATAAACTTGGCACTCGAAGCAGGTTTGATGAACTTGAAGGTCATGCAGTTACTAAAAAGGGCGCACATAAATACTTATGGTGAACCGACACCAGTTCAGGTCGAAACTGGTACAAAGGAAGGGCACGGCATAATTGTAACTGGTCATAACCTGAAAGCCCTCGAAGAACTGCTCAAGCAAGTTGAGGGTAGTGATGTCTATGTCTACACACACTCAGAGATGTTGCCTGCACACGGCTATCCAAAGCTTAGAAAGTACAAGAATCTGGTAGGCAACTTGGGTGGAGCTTGGCACGATCAAAGGAAGCTCTTCGAGAAACTTCCCGCAGCTATACTTGGCACATCCAACTGTGTCTTGATACCAAGCCCATCTTACAAAGATCGTATCTTCACAACATCGATAGCACGGCTTCCTGGAGTCAAGCACATAGACGGCTACGATTATTCTCAGGTCATAGAAAAAGCAAGAACCTTGCCAAAGTTACCAGAACAACCTGGAAAGTATAGACTTACTACAGGGTACTCCACAAGCGCCATAAAATCACTGGCAAGCAAGATAAAAGAGCTTGTTGAAGCTGGAAAAATCAAACGGTTTCTGGTAGTCGGCGGGTGCGATGTCCCGCTCAAGAAAAACGAATATTACCGCCAGTTTGTCGAGAAATTACCAAGAGAAACTGTTGTCATAACATTGGCGTGCGGCAAGTTCAGAATAAACGATCTGCAGTTGGGTGATATAGATGGTATACCGAGATTGATAGATGTTGGTCAGTGTAATGACACAATTGTTGCTGTGGAAATTGCGTTGGCATTGTCAGAGCTTTTCAATCTTCCTGTGAGCGAGCTTCCCTTGTCGATCGTTCTCACGTGGATGGAACAAAAGGCAGTTGCTATCTTCTGGACACTATTGGCACTTGGAATCAAAGGCATTTTCATTGGTCCGATTCTACCCGCATGGCTCAATAAAGAATTAACCGACCTCTTGGTAAAGAATTATGACGTCAGATTGATAAGCACACCAGATGAAGATATTAGAAAAATATTCACCGTTTAGAGAAGGGCAGGTGTACCTGCCCTTTTTTATTTATTAACGACAACTGATTCTGTCGCCAGTGCAATTTTGATGCGGCGTGGTCAGTCTCTGAATTCTGCAAACGTATATTCTCTCTCCTCGAAAACAGAGAATAACAAAAGAAAAAAAGCACTTTTGTGCCTCAGTCAAATCGAATTATTTTGGTGGCGGCGGTGGGACTCGAACCCACGACATAGTGATTATGAATCACTCGCTCTGACCATCTGAGCTACACCGCCATTGCATTATGTATGATACCACAGTGCAAATCCATTTTCAAGTTCCTCTCACAAATCTATCAATTTGTCGGATAAATATCGCTTAGAACACTTACGCGAATTCGACAAAAGGTTTTCTCGTAAGTGGTGTAATATAATCAAATCAAAGGATCAATTGATCTTGTCGTAGCTGTGTTTTTAATCACCAAGAAGATCTGGGGGTGAAAAAATGGTCATCAAGCCTAATTCGATGCGTAGAGAGAACATCACAAAGATGCGTGGTGGTGATGGGGAGGTTCAGATATTACACTTGCTCGAGAAAGAATCTCTCTTGGGAAAGGCAAGGCTTTTCGCAAAACTGACTGTCAAACCTGGATCCTCAATTGGTCTGCACAAGCATGAGAATGAGTTTGAAATCTTCTATGTTCTTTCAGGCGAAGGGATTTTCAACGACAATGGAACTCGAATAACTGTACAAGCAGGTGATATCTGCTTGACGAACTCTGGAGAAAACCACTCAATCGAAAATACTTCAGAACAGAATCTTGAACTTTTAGCAATAATCGTGCTATTGTGACATGGTATAATTGTATAGTGAATTAAACAGTTTCCCTTTTGGAGGAGGGATATTAGATGAAATCTATAAGATCAAGAATCTTGTTTTGGTTTCTTACAAGCACCATAACACTTCTTGTTATTTTAGGAATCTTCATTTATTTTCAAACACAGAATACAGTCTTGCCTTTGACAAAAGAACTGAGTGCAGAAGTAGTTCGTGGCAACGCTGCGATGGTGAGCGAATGGCTCAACGGTCGATCCCTTGAATTGAAGGCGATCGCACAGAGCAGTACGATGGATTTCTTGGTGACAGCTACTTATTGGGTAGCCCAGCAGCTTTCAGAAAAACTTAAAGACAGAAAGGAAGTCTTCGAAACGTACTTTGTCTGTGATTACAAGGGGCAAATGTGGGAAACAGACAGCGCGAGTATAGTCTCGTTGGAGGCGTCAAACAGGGAGTTTTTTAAAAAAATAGTGGGACAAAACCAAACGACTTTCATTGGGGATATTCACCAGTCGTCGCTGGTGAAGAAAAATGTTTTCATGATAGCACACAAGGTTGTTGACAGCTATGGAAACGTTGCGGGTGTCTTTGGTGGCACAATCTCATTGGACAAGCTCAGCGAAATGACATCGCAGATACAAATGGGAGAAGTTGGGTATGGCTGGATCGTTGATGGAACTGGTCTTGTCCTTGCACATCCAAATAAAGATGTAGTACTCAAACTGAATGTGCTCACCAGCTCACAACAAGGTTATGTGGGCTTAGATGAACTTGGTAAAAAGATGGTTCAAAACCAAACAGGTTCTGGCTTAATAACTATGCCCGATAAGACCAAAGCTTTTGTCTTTTTCACACCGATCACTGCAAGCCCCGGCTGGACATTGGGTATGTCAATTCCAGAATCCGATCTCATGGCGCGCGCAAACATGCTTTTGAGAATTATGATCGTCGTGATAGCTGTGATAATAGGTATTGTCGTATTGGTTTCTTTCATCGTTGGCAACACTATTTCAAAACCTATCAAGGCACTTGCAAAGGGCGTGGAACAGTTTGGCAGTGGAGATCTCACAACACAATTTCAGGCAAAAGGCAAGGATGAAACAGCCAACATGGCAAAAGCTCTCAGCAACATGGCAATTTCCCTGAGAGATTCGATGAAATCTGTGAAAGATTCTGCAGAAATGATCAGCAACTTTTCAGTCGAACTTGGGCAAATTGCAGAACAAAGCAGTGAGATAGCCAAGAATCTCTCTTCACGAGCAGAAGAGATAAACAAAAACATACAGAATGCATCGGCTTCCATACAGCAGGTCAGTTCAGGAGTCGAGGAAGTCGCAGCCAGTGCACAGAATGTTTCGAAATCCACCCAGCAGTTGAGCGAAAGAGCAGAAAAGGTTTCAAATGCAGCCAAGGAAGGAGAAAAGGCAATCGAAAAAATTGTGGAAATAGTCACCAGAGCAAAAGAAAGAGCAGATATAACCACGAAGACTGTCGGTGGCTTAACAGAAGACGCAAAGAACATTGCGGTCATAGTTGAAACGATTAACTCAATTGCCGAGCAGACAAATCTGCTCGCACTCAATGCAGCCATTGAAGCAGCAAGAGCGGGCGAGGCGGGGCGAGGATTTGCGGTTGTTGCCGACGAGATTCGAAAACTCGCAGAGCAGAGCAAGTCAGCGACTGAAAATATAGCAAGTATATTGCGAAAGATTCAACAAAGTGCAAAGGATGCAGATGAACAAACCAATCAAACTGCAAAGGTAGTAGAAGAAGCAAATGAACAGGCTTCTGTTGTTGGAAAACGTCTCAAGGACATCCTCGCTGAAGTTGAGTCAATGGGGAGCATGGTTGAATCAACCGCCGCGAGTGCTCAAGAACAGAGTGCAGCTACTCAAGAAATGGCAAGCGCTATGGACAACGCTACAAAGTCAGTGACGAGTATCGTTCAGCAAGTTGAAGAAATGCTTCAGCTCGTCAAAGAACAGGCTGATGGAACGAGCAAGGTTAGTAACGCGAGCGAACAGCTGAAAGAAATGTCAAGAAGATTAGTAGAAGCACTCGCAAGATTTAGAAGCTGAGTAGGGGCATTTGCCCCTACTTTCATTTCTTCGCTTCATATCTTCTGCAAGCTTGACAAAATTTGAATGTTTTACTCACACTCACACCAGCTTCAAGCCGTTTGTTCAAATCGATTCACCTTTGTTGAAATCTCGAATTTTCATACTCGGTGTATAATCAAGGGTTGGACAAAGCTTTTTCACAATCGAAATCTATTGTGCGGGGTAAGAGATGTGAAAAGAGTTTTTCTGAGCGATCTGCACATTGGCGATGGTTCAGCGAAAGATGACTTTGAGTTCGACGTCGAACTCTCTAATCTGATAAACGATTTCGCACAGTACCAAGATGCCGAAATCGTTATAGTAGGCGACGGTTTTGAACTGATAGAAAGCCGTGCTGTCAAAGACATGGGATTGATACCATTTGAAGACCTGACCAAGAAGTTGGACGGCTGTGTTGTAGATGCTATCGCCAAGAGACATCCGATCGTCTTCGATGCCTTCAGGCACTTTGCCAGAAACCACAAGATCTTCTATGTTGTTGGAAACCACGACTATTACTTGTTATCTAACAAATCCATTCAAGAAAGGCTCGCCGAACTGCTCAATGTTCAAATAGTTCCGTATTACTACAATCCAGATGCTGGGATCTTGGCAATTCATGGCAATCAGTTTGACATAATAAACAAATTCGGCTACGACAGGAAAAACCAAAGTCTTGTGCCGCCACTCGGAGACTACATAGCACGTTACATGATGTTCTATTTTGATGAATATATTCAGTCAATGGCGCCCTTTGAAGTAATCCGCGACTACGATAATGTGAGACCAGCTTTAGATGTTTTTCATTGGTTCGAGAGAGCTGTAGAAGTCTACGATTTGGGAGTCGATATTCTCGAATTGTGGATAAGCACGTTTTTGCAAATGATGAGAACATCTGAAGCGAAGTTCTGGATGAAAAAGAACTTCCCAGTGATGCACTGTTTCTCAAGGCTCTTTCTCAACAAAATGGGAGGAATGAGTCTTGGTTCAATACTCGTCAGGATGACCATGAAGATCAGAAACTTCAGAAGAACAGATTATCTTTATAAGACAGCAAAACAATTGCTCAAGGGAAAGAAAAAACTCACCACCGCGGACCTACTCGGTTACAGTGATCAAACACCAGAAATAGAGAATGTGAATGGTGTGATCTTTGGTCACATACATCACAACTGCTTGAGGGTAATCCCGCACGATGGTCAGAACAAGTTTTATATCAACTGTGGTTCGTGGAGACCCGTGGTGGAAAAGGTCAATGGAAAGAAACGGTATGGTTTTCAGAGAAAGGCAGAGCTCTTCTACGCAGTGATAATTGATAATCCTGGTAGTGACCTTGAGATAATAACAAGCGTCACAAACAAGATGAACAGAAACAAGACGTTGTGAGGTGATCTGGTTGCTGAAAGAACTCATAAAGAAAGAACTCAGTACTGTAATTGAAAAAGTTGTAGGACGAATTTATAACTTTGAAGTCGATGTTGCTCCAGAAGGATTTGGAGATTTTGCCACCAATGCCGCCTTGGTCGGTGCAAGATATGCTAAGAAAGCGCCCATGCAGTTGGGCGAGCAAATTTGTGAACTGCTCAAGGAAAGTGATTTGTTTGAGTCGATTCAGATTGCAAAACCTGGCTTCATAAATTTCTTTCTAAAGAAGTCAGCATTCTTGAACGTTCTTTCTCGAATAATAGAACTCGACGAATACCCACTGACCAAGATTGGCTCAGAGAGAATCCAGCTTGAATATGGTAGTGCAAATCCAACTGGTCCATTCACCGTCGGACACGGTAGGCAGCTGGTCATAGGCGATGTACTTTCGAATATATTCTCGGAACTTGGCTACTCGGTGACACGAGAGATGTACATAAACGATGCGGGCAGGCAGATCAAACTACTTGCAAGATCTTTGTGGGTCAGATACAATCAGATCCTTGGAGTCAACGGTCTCGATATACCAGAAGATGGCTATCGTGGAGAATATTTGGTAGATATTGCCAAAAAAGTTGTTGAAGAACACAAGGATAAATACAAAGAAAAATGGGATGAGCAAACAGCGGAGTTTTTTGAACGCTGCGCCGTTGAAAGTATTTTGCAAGATATGAATCAAGATCTATCTGCACTCGGCTGTAAATTCGATGTGTACTTTTCTGAAAAATCGCTTGTAAAAGATGGCACAGTAAATGAAGTACTCAAGATATTGGAAGATCAAGACTGCACTTACTGGAAAGATGGCGCACTGTGGTTCAGAGTATCGAAATTCGTGGATGAAGAGGACAAAGTGCTCATAAAGAAAGATGGAACTTTGACCTACTTCCTGACAGATATTGCGTACCATTACAACAAATACAGGCGAGGTTTTTGCAAGGTCTACGACATCTGGGGCAGTGACCATCATGGTCACATTCCAAGAATGGTTGCAGCCATGAGAGCCCTTGGCATAGAAGATGGCTTTCTGAACATCATACTGCATCAATTTGTGACACTCAAAAGAGGCGAAGAGATAGTGAGGATGTCAACAAGGGCTGGTGAGTTCGTCACACTCCAAGAGCTCAGAGAAGAAGTCGGCACAGATGCGACAAGATATTTCTTTGCCATGATCGATCCCAATACACACATGATCTTTGATTTGAACCTCGCAAAAGAGAAGTCTTCTGACAACCCAGTGTACTACGTTCAGTATGCCCACGCTCGAATCTGCAGTCTTGTGGAACAAGCCAAAATCAAATCGATCAACTTCAGAAAAGGTGAGAATTTAGATCTCCTGAGCGAAGAGAGTGAACTCAATTTGATCAAGAGGATAGATGGCTTTGAAGAGGCATTGAGAGATGTCATTCGAACACTTGCGCCGAGCAAATTGACGCAGTATCTCGAACAATTGGCTTACGATTTTCACAGCTTCTACACGAAGTGCTTGGTGGTAGACCCGAAGAACCCCGAGCTTTCAAACGCTCGCCTGAATCTCTCATACGCAGTGATGATAGTGCTGCGAAAAGGCTTGAAATTGCTTGGAGTAACGGCTCCAGAGAAGATGTGATAGTATGGCAAAACTCATGTTCATTTTTGCAGCTCTGGTATTCTTGTATTTTCTGAAAACTACAACAACTGATTTGATAACCTTCGCAATCTTTGCATTGCCCACAGGTTTGTATTTTCTTCTGAAAAAGGCAAGAAAGACAGACACGCTCCATACTGTCACCTTGATCATGACGATTGCAGCAATGATTATACCAAGACTGAGAGGCATTCAGCCGATCCAGACACTCTTTTTCTACATTGCCTTGCTCTTGTGTGTCCTCTACGATGTAGCATACAACTCAAAACTGTGGTATCTTCTTTGGGCAGCCTTTTGGAGTTGTACAGGATTGGGGCTTGTCGAGGTTGCAAAACTGAAAATGAAGGACAAAGCCTGGATTATCTTCTTGGCTGCATTCTTGATCGGCTTGCGCGATCTCTTCGAAAGGAGGAAGTCCTGTGGTGGAAAGGTATGCACTCTCACCGATGAAAGAACTGTGGGACCAAAGAACAACACTTGAAAGATGGCTCGAAGTTGAGCTTGCCGTTATGCAGGCTTACGAAGAGATTGGCGTGATTCCACAGGGCATCACAAGAAAAGCAAAAGAGAATGCGAAAATAGACTTAAATCTGTTCAGGGAACTGGAAAAGCAAACAGATCATGAAGTCATAGCCTTTGTGAAGATGGCAACAAAAAACATGGCGGAAGAAGCCAGATTCTTTCACTATGGACTGACATCTTCCGACATCATAGATACAGCACTTTCGCTCACCCTTGTGAAGGCTTGTGACATTCTTCTGAGTCAGATGAAAGAACTGCTAAGAATCTTGTGGAAAGTTGCCGTTGAACACAAGTACACCGTAACCATTGGCAGAACACACGGAGTTCACGCTGAACCAACAACCTTTGGTTTGAAGGTTTTGAACTGGTACGCTGAGATGAAGAGAAATTACGAAAGACTCACCTTTTCAAGAGAGCAGATATCCTTTGGCAAGATAAGTGGAGCTGTGGGAAACTACGCAAATGTGCCACCAAAGGTCGAAGAACTCGCACTCAGTAAACTTGGGCTGAAACCAGCACCAGTGTCAAGTCAAATAGTCAACAGAGACCACCATGCTTACTTGATAATGAATTTAGCCTTAGTCGCTGCAGGAATTGAAAGAATTGCAACCGAGATCAGACATCTTCAGAAAACAGAGGTACTTGAAGCTCAGGAGCCTTTTAAAGAAGGGCAGAAAGGTTCCAGTGCGATGCCTCACAAACAAAATCCTATACTGTGTGAAAGATTGTGTGGTCTTTCAAGAGTCATGAGATCTTTCGTGTCTGTTGCTCTTGAGAATATCACCTTGTGGCACGAGAGAGACATCTCTCACTCTTCAGCAGAAAGATACATCTTGCCAGATGCTACCCAAACACTCCACTATATGTTGGTGAAATCGAAGTATTTGCTCGAGAATTTAGTCGTGTACAAGGAGAGAATGCAAAAAAATCTCGAAATAACCAACGGTCTTGTGTATTCTCAAAGGCTGATGCTCGCTTTGATAGACAAAGGGTTAACCCGCAATGAGGCTTATGATCTGGTTCAATCACTATCATTAAAGTGTTGGCAAACCAATGAACATCTGAAAGATCTGGTGAAGAAAAATGTGAATCTTTTGCAAGACGAGGAAATTAATTCCATCTTTGAACCAAGTTATTATTTGAAATATGTCGATGAAATCTACGAGAGATTTCAAGGAGAGTGTGTCTTATGAAAGCTACTGTGGTTGGGCTTCAATGGGGTGACGAAGGCAAAGGAAAGGTTGTCACTTATCTTTCAAGAGATTATGATTGCGTGGTGAGGTATTCAGGTGGAAGCAATGCTGGACACACGGTAGACTATGGTGATTTCAAAATCGTACACCATCTGTTGCCATCTGCAGATCTCAAAAGGCAAAGAATGATGTACATAGGTCCCGGTGTCGTGGTAGATTTAGATGTATTACTTCAGGAGATTGAGCAGATCGATCAGTACCTGCCGTACGCACGGAGATTACTCAGAATATCAAAGCAAGCCCACGTAGTGGTGCCTTTTTATAAACAATTAGACGAAGCACTCGACAAAGCTCGTTTGAGCGCAATAGGTACAACCAGGAGGGGCATAGGCTTGTCCTATGCAAATCGCGCCCTTAGATGTGGTCTGAGATTTCAAGATCTTGAGAACCCTCAGAGGGCAAAAGATCTTCTTCAAGAGTTGGCAAGGATATGGAAAATCTCCATCGACTGCGAAGAAATCTTGAACGAAATGCTCACTAAGTATGACCTTGTTCGTGACCTTATGATAGACAGCATCGAAGCAGTGAAGGTCCTGAGGGACAAGAATCTTCTTTTTGAGGGTACGCAGGGGGTTCTCTTAGACGTCGATGTAGGAACGTATCCATACGTGACATCTACCAACTGCTCGAGCACGGGTGTTCAAGCAGGGTTTTCTTGGCCAGTTAAGGTGGATCAGATCTATGGCGTTATGAAAGCTTACACAACGAGGGTTGGAGAAGGACCTTTTCCAACAGAACTCAAAGGTGAAGAACAAGAAAAACTGCGTAAACTCGGAGGAGAGTACGGCGCTACAACAGGAAGACCCAGAAGGTGTGGTTGGTTAGACCTCGTACTTCTGAGATATGCGATTGAATCTTCCGGTTGCAGCTCTTTGATAATGACAAAGGCAGATGTTCTAACGGCGTATGAGAAAGTACCTGTCTGTGTTGCATACAAAATCAACGGCAGAACCTTAGGAGAAATAAACAATCTCTCAAATATCGACGAAATTGAACCTGTCTACGAGCTGTTCGATGGCTGGAAATCACTGCATTCACCAGAGTTTGAGAGATTTGTCGCCAGAATCGAGAAGGAACTTGAGATCAAATTCAGTTATATCTCTACTGGTCCAAGGGTTGATGAAATAATCAAAATCTGAGGGGGTGAGGTCCTTGGAATTACTCGAGGCGATCAAAACAAGAAGAAGCATAAGACACTATGAACCTACGGATGTCCCAAAGGAGACTGTCCAGCAAATCCTGCAGTTAGCCTTGAATGCTCCAAGCGCAGGGAACAAGCAACCATGGCGGATACATGCTGTGCACAATCCTACACTGCGAAAACACCTGAGCGACGCAGCAGGTGGACAGTTTTTTCTCATGGAGGCTCCCTGGGTCATCTGTATAGTTGCAGTTCCTGAGGAAAGTGCTTCAAGGTATGGTGAAAGAGGCAGAACTCTTTACTGCATTCAAGACACGGCGGCATTGGTTACGCACATTATTCTGATTGCCAGGAACTTTGGGCTTGACACATGCTGGGTAGGGGCTTTTGACGAAAAGAAGGCTGCAGAGATTCTCCAGTTGCCAGCAGGACACAGATGTGTTGCCATGATTCCACTTGGCTATGCAGCTGAGCCAAGAAAGGATCGCCCCAGAAAACCACTGAATGAGATAACAACATTTTATGAGTGAGGAGGGTATAAGATGGCAGTAAACATCACCGGAAGATCACTACTAACCTTGCTCGAGTACTCACCGGAAGAGATCAGCTTTCTGTTGGATCTCTCGGCACAGGTAAAACGAGAGAGCAGAGCAAAGGTAATCCACAGAAGATTTGCTGGCAAAACATTGGCTATGATCTTCGAAAAGCGTTCCACCAGAACGAGATTGGCTTTTGAAACAGCCTTTGCCGAAGAAGGAGGTCACCCAATCTTTTTGTCAATCCAGGACATTCAACTTGGTGCAAAGGAATCTATAGAGGACACAGCAAGGGTCCTTGGCAGAATGGTTGACGCGATAATGTTTCGCGGATACAAGCAAGAAACAGTCGAAGCCTTGGCAAAGTATTCCGGAGTACCCGTTTACAATGGACTAACAGATGTATATCACCCAACACAAGTACTTGCTGATTTGATGACGGTCCAGGAAACTTTTGGAAGACTGAGAGGTGTAAAACTGGTCTTCATGGGCGATGGACGAAACAACATGGCGAATTCACTCATGATAGGATGTGCAAAGATGGGTATGCACTATGTGATATCTTCTCCCAAGGAACTCAAACCAGAGGAAAGCCTTTTGAGGACCTGTCTTGAAGTTGCCTCAGAAACGCAAGCCAAAATAGAGATAATAGAGGACCCACAAAAGGCAGTGGAGGGAGCAGACGTCATATACACAGATGTGTGGGCATCGATGGGCGAAGAAAGTAAACAACAAGAACGCGAAAGACTCCTCAGACCCTACCAAGTGAACGATGCGATTATGAAAAGTACTGGCAAGAGAGAAACTATCTTCTTGCACTGTCTGCCAGCTGTCAAAGGACAAGAGGTAACATTCGAGGTAATTGAAGGAAAACAAAGCCGCGTTTGGGATGAAGCTGAAAACAGAAAACACACTATAAAAGCGCTGATGATTGCCACACTTTTGTAAATGACAAATAAAAAACGGAGCCTTCTGGCTCCGTTTCAATTGTGTTCGACTCAGTTTACTGGAACTACGTTGACTGCCTGAGGTCCTTTGCTTCCCTGCTGAACTTCGAATTGGACCTTTTGACCTTCTTTGAGTGTCTTAAAACCATCAGACTTGATCGCAGAGAAGTGTACAAATACGTCCTCTCCACCTTCCTTGGTGATAAAACCGTAGCCTTTCTTTGAATCGAACCACTTAACTGTTCCTTTGAACATGCTGATTCCTCCTAAACTGTGGCGGTCATCCGCCGGCGTTGATTTTATGATAACACGCCTGCATAAGTAAACTTATCTATGATTGAAGAAAACATAGTTGCGCCATCATATTGTTACAAAAGACAGTTAGAAGTTCACCTTAACCTAATTGCACTCACAAGCACTTTGCAGTCGGCGCAGAGTCTTTGTTCAGATTGAGTGAATCGTACGCCGCCTTCATTCTCTGCAGCACTTGTATCAGTAATTCTCTATCACAAGCGATGTTCAGTCTAACGGAGTTAGGATCACCAAAATCAGAACCAGGATTTAGATAAACTCGTGCCTTTTCAAGGAAGAATCTCTGTGGATCTTGTAACTTCAGCTTCGAACAGTCTAACCACATAAGAAAAGTTGCCTCCGGCAACTCTACTTCTATCAACGGCATTTCCTTGGTGATGTACTGATAAGCAAAATCTCGGTTGTCTTGCAAGCATTTGATCAAATTGTTCAACCAATCCTCGCCGTGCTTATACGCTGCTAATAAACCTTCCAATCCAAAAACGTTGCCTGTCGTGAGTTCAAGCCTTTCGACAAAGGAATTGTACAACTTTCTGATCTCACCGTCTGGTATAACACCGTAGGAATTCGTAAGTCCTGGTATATTGAAAGTTTTCCCAGGTGAGTTTAGAACAATTGCCTTCGATCTTCCAACCTTCAAAACAGACGTAAAACTATAAGGACTATAGACGATATCCGCGTGTATCTCATCACTCACGATTATGATATCCCGAGACGATGCCAGGTTGTAAAGTTTCTCAAGTTCTTCTTTAGTCCAAACCCTTCCAACGGGGTTGTGCGGGTTTGATAGTATCAGCAACTTGGTTCTGCCATCTATGAGCTTTACCAAACCATCGAAATCCATCTCATAGCCTTTTGCTGTTTTTATTAGCCTATTTTCACAGACAACTCTGTTGTTCTTTTCGATCACATGAAAGAATGGCGGGTACACTGGTGGTTGAATTACTATCTTATCACCTGGTTCAGTGAGGACATTCACCAAAACGGCGATCATTGGGACAACACCTGGACCATCGACAATCCATTCAGGCTTTATCTCGCAACTGTATCTACGCCTGTACCAATCAACAATCGCATCGTAGTAAGCACGAGAACGAAAGGTATAACCAAAGACACCATGCTGAATTCGCTTCTCAAATGCTTCAATTATCGTTGGTGCACTCTGAAAGTCCATGTCGGCAATCCACGCTGGAATAACATCCTGACCGTACTTGCTCATAATTAGATCGTACTTCACACAATTGGTGTTCGTTCTTTTGACACTGATCATACGCCATCACATCCTTTTCTTTTGATTCACCAACAGCATTTTATCCTATGAATAAACATAAAATTATGATTTCTCGATTTTTGACACATATGTGTACGCTTGACTCATCTTCGCAGAATTATAGATGTGTTTCATTACGTACTGACCACAGTTGCTACCTATCCTGTTCTCTTCGAGTTCACCAACACTCAGAATGACTTCAAAACCAAATTTTCTCAAATCGTCAACAAATGCTCTATGGGTAACTGGATAACCGCTTGAAAGATCTACATCGGATTCAAAGTTGTTGATTGATGCACTGTATGTAGGGTTCACAGGCGTGATCTTTATCAAAAACTTGCTCGCAGAGAAGATGTCAGCAATCTTCTTTGCACTCACCTTTGCCTTGCTTGAGAGTGCAAAATTCAATGTTATCTTTCTGTCAAACAGTTCTACAAACCTTTCACCATAGGCTGATATCTGCTTGAGCGGCCACTTTTTTATTGGAATGATCTTGTTACGCTGATCTTCATCTGTGGAATGTATGGAAAATTGAAGCTGAAATCTTCCTTCGTAATACTTTTGCTTTATCTTCAGCAACTGCTCAAAAAACTCATCACACCCACATGGTGCTACAGTCGATATTGATGGTATCAGATTTTCATAACTGGAAGTCTTCTCAAGCACAACTAAAACATCTTTATTGAACGCGGGTTCGCCGACTCTTGCAAATTGTATTTTGAATTTCTTGACTTTCACAATTCGATCTGGAAAGTAATTTTCTACAAGGAAGTCTATCTGCTCAAGCATTTCATCACTTGTTAGTTTCCCTTTGTAATAGCCTGCGGCATCACACATCAGACATCCCACAGGACAACCTTTCAGCGTAGAGATGATCAGAACCCATTTTTCTTCTCTCGGAACGGCTGGTTGAACAGACTGGACAAACTCTACAATACTTCCCTTCGAGGTTTCGCCCACATAAACAGTGGCTATATCATCTCTGCCGTACTTGGCAATTATTCTCATCCTTTCACCCCTCTAATATCTTCATCGCTGTCTCTATAGCTTGTCCTACAGCGATGCTCATTTGCCTGTGACAGCCTCGAGCGTCTCCAACTATGTGTATGCTGTCACCCTCTCTCACGAAAGACAGATTCGGTATTCTTCCTATGCATATCAACAAAGCATCAAAGGCATACTCTGATTTAGATGTTCTCAAGACAAGTTTGTCACTTTGAATTGCACCAACAATAGGTTCTACAGGATGATAAACAACATTTGATCGCTCAACCAGATCTCTGAGTCTCTTTACTGCTTTTATCTTATCGGTTCTATTGAATATGTGAACTGACTTTATGCCATTTTCAAAGGCTTTCAGCGCTCCATCAAAAGCTGCATCACCTGCACCAAGAATTGCTAATGATTCAATAGTCCTGGGAAGATATCTATACTCGCACACAACATTGTTACTGACTTCGAGATTTAAGAGTCTCTTTGGTAATGTACCGCTCGCTACGATGATCTTATCGAAAAAATATTCCCTTTGATTAGTTACAATCCTGTGGTCACAAACAGTTGCAACCTTCTCATGATGAAAATCTATTGAATGTTCATGCAAAGCCTGCTTCAGCCTTTCAGCAACCTTTTCACCGCCGCACGCAGTCATGAACGGCACGTTTTCAATTCTCCAAGCGTTTGTAATGAGCCCACCTACGGAATTCTTTTCGAAAATCGTAACCCTTGCACCACAACGCTTGAGAAAAACAGCAGCCGAAACACCAGCCGGACCAGCTCCTACGATCCCAACATGCATTCTATCTCACCTGCTGAGGATATGATAGCAAAACCATGTGCCATGCTCTTCAACGAAGAAAAATGATAAAAATCGTCTTTGTCCCAACAAGCATCCTCTACAACAATGAGTTCATACCCTTTCACAAAGGCACTTCGCACAGTCGTTTCAACACACAGATGAGTCATTACGCCACAGACAACCAACTGGTTCACCTGCTTTTTCTTAAGAGATTCCTCAAGTTCTGTCATATGGAAAGCGTCGTACGAGTCTTTGTATATGACCTGTGCTTGAACTGGCTTTATCGATAACTGGATTTGCTTTCCTTCTACAGAATTTCCCCACCATCGCTTCATCGCATCACTGTTGCCTTTATGAACAGTGCAAAAAATCGGTAGTGATCTTTCCTCGAAAACTTTCAAGAGACTGTTAACCTTCTGAAGTGCATTCTCAACTCCGTGCAAATAAGCCTCGCTTTGAGGATCACAGAAATACCTCTGTGCATCGATTACTAACAACGCCACACGATCTACATCTATCCTGCAAGGATGCTTCTTTCTCTCCCTGGTGAAGAACATCAACTCCCCTCCACGGAAAATTCTACCGCTGACAAAATAGTCCAAGACCAACTGCGTCTCAAAAGCCTTTCAGTGCAGCCTTTTATCTGCACAGCTCTCGGCGAGATCAACAGCAAAACGAAATCACACTCTGATTCATTTGAATTCAACGCCAATAACGTTTTAACATCTTCTTCACAGCTTCCCACAAGCCCATCAAGTCTTGCCCTCTTGTTTCATATATTTCGTCCATTCTTGGCAGTCCGAAAAGACTGAAAGACACCTTTCTCGTACTTACACCGTTTAGAGTTTTTATAATGTATGATATGTGATGATAGAGCGAACAGTCCATGAGCGAATGAACACCGTTTGCGTCTGTTTGGAAAGCTAATATCTCTGTGCTTCGCTCACGCGCAACTTCGTTCTTTGATGAATCTGGGTCATTTTGTTTCACCATCTCTGCAAGGAACTAATACCAGCACTTTTATTTGTGTCTAAACATAAGAGAGTGCGAGCGCCGTCAAAGTTCAACTTTGAATCATTTCTTATTCTTTGCTTGAAGACCGTAGTGATACTTCCAACTCCTGTGTTCTATTGAAGGCTTCGAAAAAATTCTCTGCTTTCGCCTGCGCAAAGGAATTGATATAATTTTCAAAATAGATTGCTGAGGAGAGTGACGATGCGTGTATCTGGCGACTTTTGAGTTCGATGGTAAACAAGGTTGGGGAGTTGTGGAACCAAAAACTGGTCTGCTTTGCCCCTCCGAACTTTGGTTGGGTGAAAATTCTCCAAAAACATTATTGGAATTCATCAGATTGTACCACGATGAAATCACATCCTTACCTCGACCAAAGGTAAATGAAAAGTGGTTAAAACTTGAAAACCTTCACATCACAGCACCTATACCCAAACCTGTGAGAAATGTATTCTGTGTGGGAAAGAACTATCAAGATCACGTTTCTGAGATGGCAAAGGTTGGTCATTCTACACATACAGAGATCTCACATCCACACTTCTTTACCAAAGCGACCAACACAGTAACAGGACCTTACTCAAAGGTATATTTGCATCCACAAGTCACATCTGAAGTAGATTATGAAGCAGAGTTAGCAGTAATAATTGGAAAAAGAGGCATAAACATACCTGAAGAGAAAGCCCTTGAACACGTCTTTGGTTACACGATACTGAACGATCTTACAGCAAGAGATCTTCAAAAGAATCATGTTCAGTGGTTCAAAGGAAAGAGTTTGGATGGCTTTTGTCCAATGGGACCATGGATCGTAACCAAAGATGAAATAGGCTATCCTGTCGAACTCGAAATTCAATCTTGGGTCAACGGAGAACTCAGGCAAAACTCAAACACAAGATACATGATCTTTCACATAGAAAGACTGATAAACATTCTCTCTCAGGGAATGACGCTTGAGCCAGGAGACATATTGGCTACTGGAACGCCTTCTGGAGTGGGAATGGGCTTCAAACCGCCAAAGCTGCTCAAGCCAGGTGATGTAGTCAGAGTGGAAATCGAAAAGATAGGCTACATAGAGAATGAAATCTACGCTTGAAAATGGGAGCATTCGAAAGGTGAATCTGAATTCTTCAGACAAGGTTCCTCAGTCAGTCTAATACCTTCACAGTAACACAACCGCACATATACATACACTTAAGATTCGCGATGATACAATACGTTTAGCCAGTTTAAAACGACCAGACGAGTAACTATCTGGAGGGAAAGTCATAGGTGCTCAAAGATAGAAGAGCAAGCTCCAAACCAACTGGAAAAGTTATGAAATTGCCAAAACTCAACGATTTTCTTGAAAATCATATCCTTAGAAATACTTTCTTGCTCACACTGGTTATCTCGTTCATCTTGTTCTTAACTGTGTTCTTCTTCGTCTTTCGCATTTTCGAAGCTCAAGAACTGGTACGCATAACTCAGCTTGACCGAAACTGGACAAACACACTGGATTCTTTTGGGAAATTGTTGATCGTTTTGTCTGCACAGACAGAGCCCTTCAAGGATGAAGAATCTGTGAGGAACTTGACGAAGAAGATCTACGAAAATTACCATCCATTCGTTGCATATCCAGCTTTCGGAAGTAACGATGGAAAGATGATCTCTTACCCAGACTATGATTATGGGCAAGATTACGATCCAAGAAAAAGACCCTGGTACCAGACGGCTTTACAAGATCCACAAAACTACGTCTTCGTAAAGCCTTTTACGCACCGCATACTCAATGAACCCACTATGGCCGTTGCAAAGGCGGTATACGATGAACGAGAAAATTTACTCGGTGTACTCGTGTTGGATCTTATTGTCAGCAAGATAGCTGAAAATCTTCTTTCTGATCGTTCTTACATTATCGATAGAACAGGACAGATATTGGCGAAGAGAGGAACAATCAAAGCTACTTTTACTCCCTCATCATCAAAGGCAAAAGAAGTTCTGATTGTTGTGATCGGTTTAAATCGGTATATTGCAAAACCTTCCACTGGTGATACTTATGTTGTTATTGAAAGTTCGCTTCTTGCACAAATTGCGATTTCGTTGATACCCTCTTCGAGTGTCTTACTGGCCGTGCTGATTGTGAATTTCTTGGCTGTTAAAAGAATGAAGAGTACTTTGAATAAAATCGTGATAGATCCTGTGGAGAAAATCGTCGAGAGTCTGAGAAGCTATCTATCTGGGAAGCCCTTCGAGATCGAGAAGGTATCGTGTTCCATTTACGAGACGAGGATGCTCGCAGGCGAGCTTTCTGACATGGTGACAATCATAGAGTCGCAGATGCAAGAACTGAAGGCAAGTTATGAACAACTCGAAGCTTCACAGCAAGAACTTGAAGATTCATATAAGAGATTGAAGCTGAAAGAGGAGGAAGTAATTCTTGCTTACAAAACTCTTTCCGAGAGGCTCGGTATGGTTATTGAAAACTTTGACGAACCAACAGGTAAGCACATACAAAGAGTGAGTAAACTGTCGAAGTTCTTAGCAGAGAAGTTCAATCTACCCAAAGATCTTGTTAAGCAAATAGAACTCTACGCACCACTCCATGACATAGGAAAGATCAAAGTACCAACAGGAATACTGAACAAACCAGGAAGGCTGACTCAAGAAGAATTTGAGCTTGTGAGGAAACACGTTCTTTGGGGATCCGAAATTATTGGAAATGACAAGAAACTTGAGATCGCACGAAACATAGTTCTGTACCATCACGAGAGGTACGATGGTTCAGGATACCCCTTTGGTTTGAAAGGCAACCAGATACCCATAGAAGCACAAATCGTTACCAAAACACTTTGCCCCTGAGCTGCTCGAAATCTTCTCAAGGTATTCAGATCAGATAAGAAAACTTTGGGAAGAATAAGCTTCGTCCCTAAAGCATAAGAAACCATTTCTATGAAAAAAAACAAAAGGGGAAGCTCTCGCTTCCCCTTTGAATCCCCGGGCACTACCTACTCTCACATGGAGTCGCCTCCATACTACCATCGGCCCAGAACGGCTTAACGGCCGGGTTCGGAATGGGACCGGGTGTTTCCCGCTCTGGTATCGGCACCCGAGGAAACTTGAAGGTTCACTGGAAACTGCATAGGAAGCTACAAGGTCAAGGCCTCGGCCTATTAGTACCGGTTGGCTCAACACCTTACGGTGCTTACACCACCAGCCTATCAAGGTCCTGTTCTCGGACCGGCCTTACTCCCTTGACGGGATGGGAGGTCTAATCTTGGGACGTGCTTCCCGCTTAGATGCTTTCAGCGGTTATCACTCATGGGCATAGCTACCCGGCGTATGCCCCTGGCAGGACAGCCGGTACACCAGAGGCCCACTCTCCCCGGTCCTCTCGTACAAGGGGAGACCTCCCGCAAACCTCCTACGCCTACGGCCGATAGGGACCGACCTGTCTTACGACGGTCTGAACCCAGCTCACGTACCCCTTTAATAGGCGGACAGCCTAACCCTTGGGACCTGCTTCAGCCCCAGGATGGGATGAGCCGACATCGAGGTGCCGATCCTCGCCGTCGATGTGAACTCTCGGGCGAGACTAGCCTGTTATCCCCGGGGTAACTTTTGTCCGTTGTCGACGACCCTTCCACTCGGAAGTCGTCGGGTCACTAGGACCGACTTTCGTCTCTGCTCGACCCGTCGGTCTCACAGTCAGGCCGGCTTATGCCCTTGCACTCGTCGGTGGATTTCCAACCCACCTGAGCCGACCTTCGCGCGCCTCCGTTACACTTTAGGAGGCGACCGCCCCAGTCAAACTGCCCACCTGGCACTGTTCCCAACCTGCTCTTCACAGGTTCAGGTTAGAATTTCGACACACCGAGGGTGGTATCCCACTGACGGCTCCCCCGACCCTGACGAGCCGGGTTCACAGCCTCCCACCTATCCTGTACACGATGTGTCAAAATCCAATACCAGGCTACAGTAAAGCTCCACGGGGTCTTTCCGTCTAGCCGTAGGTTGAGGGCATCTTCACCCCCGTTGAAATTTCACCGGGTCCCCCGCCGAGACAGTGCCCCAGTCGTTACGCCATTCATGCAGGCCAGAACTTACCTGGCAAGGTATTTCGCTCACCTTTATCTTGGTTTTTCAAACCAAGGGTGGACTGTATCTTCATCCAGCATCCTCACTTAACTCTTTCAAGATTGTCTTCAGTTGCTCGTGCTTTCCTGTGTTCATTTCCAGAGCTATCTGAATGATCTGTACTATACCTTCTCTTGTGAGGTGCTTTCCTTCATCCATCATTTTGATGATCTTACTGAATTTCTTGAAATCAACGTTCTTTTTCGTTTTGAGTGGGTATTTCTGAAAGAATTCGACGCATTTCTTCAGGCACTCGAATTTTCTTATCCTCAACTCGTACCGGTCTTCGTGATTCTTTCTCACAGTACCACATTCAAAGAAATGCTTCAGTGCGTACAGGATTTGAATGTCACGTTGATGCTGAACAATCCTAAACTCAGGCAGCACTTGATATCCCACACTCATAGTTTTATTCTTGTTCACACCAACGTAGAAACATCCTTCACCGTCTACGAATCCAACAACCCACTCTGGATGGAGTTTCATAACGCTGCACCTCCATGAGAAGCTGGATGCCCGGCGTACAGTCTCTGAGGATTCCCTTTTCGGGTTTCCTGCGGATTGCCCAATTTCTTCCATTTTTACTTGAAGAACCAATTTTCTTCAAGTAGGAAGAACTCTAAGGGGTTTCCCGCATACAGCCGGGTATTGCCCTGCAGGTTACCCTGCAGGCAGGCAGCACAGCTACCTTAGGACCGTTATAGTTACGGCCGCCGTTTACCGGGGCTTCGGTTTGGAGCTACGCCTTACGGCCTCACCCCTCCCCTTAACCTTCCGGCACTGGGCAGGCGTCAGCCCCTATACATCCTCTTTACGAGTTTGCAGAGGCCTGTGTTTTTGGTAAACAGTCGCTAGGGCCATGTCACTGCGACCGCTTCAGGCTCCCTCAGTTTCCAGGTTGCCCCTTCCCCTGAGTTCACCCTACTGCGGCACCCCTTCTCCCGAAGTTACGGGGTTAATTTGCCGAGTTCCTTGGCGAGGGTTGTCCCGCTCCCCTTAGCTTTCTCAGCTTGCCCACCTGTGTCGGTTTACGGAACGGGCACCTGCAATCTCAAACGGCACGCGAGGTTTTTCTTGGCAGCGTGGGGTCGATGCCGTTGGACCCTTACGGGTCCTTCCCATCACGGCTCAGCTCAGGCAGCGGATTTACCTACTGCCCTCAACGCCTAACCGCTTGGAAGGGAATGCCACTTACCCTCGGCATTTACCCTTCTGCGTCACCCCTCGTACCTCGATTACAGATGGTGCTGGAATATTAACCAGCTTCCCTTCGGCTACCCCTTTCGGGTTCACCTTAGGGTACCGACTAACCCTGGGAGGACGACCCTTCCCCAGGTACCCTTGGGCATTCGGGGGGAGAGATTCTCACTCTCCTCTCGCATACTCATGTCCGCATTCTCACTTCCGCCTCGTCCAGTAGCCCTCGCGGGTCTACCTTCACCCTAAAGCGGAAAGCTCCCCTACCGCCTGTACCTATCGGTACAGACCCATGGCTTCGGGGGATGGCTTGAGCCCCGTTACATCTTTGGCGCAGTACACCTCGACTGGTGAGCTGTTACGCACTCTTTAAAGGATGGCTGCTTCTAAGCCAACCTCCCAGTTGTCTATGGTATACCACATCCTTTCCCACTTAGCCATCTCTCCGGGCCCTTAGCCGATGGTCTGGGCTGTTTCCCTTTTGTCCATGGAGCTTATCCCCCACAGACTTCCTCCCGAGCTTTATGTACAGGGATTCGGAGTTTGACAGGGTTCGGAGGTTACCCCCCTAGCCCTATCAGTGCTCTACCCCCTGTACAGACCACTCGAGGCCGCACCTCAATGCGTTTCGGGGAGAACCAGCTATCACCGAGTTCGGTTAGCTTTTCACTCCTACCCCCAGGTCATCCGAGGATTTTTCACTATCCATCGGTTCGGACCTCCAGTGGGGTTTAGCCCACTTTCATCCTGCCCAGGGGTAGCTCACCCGGCTTCGGGTCTGCCGCCAGTGACTTGCGCCCTATTCGGACTCGCTTTCGCTACGGCTACGCCTCAATCGGCTTAACCTCGCCACTGACGACAACTCGCGGACTCATTAATCAAAAGGCACGCCGTCACCCTTGCGGGCTCCGACTTAGTGTAGACATGCGGTTTCAGGTTCTATTTCACTCCCCTCCCGGGGTTCTTTTCACCTTTCCCTCACGGTACTCGTGCACTATCGGACGATGGAGAGTATTTAGCCTTGGAGGGTGGTCCCCCCAGATTCCCGCAGGATTCCACGAGTCCCGCGGTACTCGGGAACACAACAAGGAGTCTTCTCCCTTTTGTCTACGGGGCTTTCACCCTCTATGGCGTGCCATCCCAAGCACTTCGACTAGAGAGAAGATTTGTAACTCCTCGGTGCGTCCGTAGCCACACCATGTTGTGTCCCACAACCCCAGTATGACAACGCCCACGGGCTTGAACATCATACTGGTTTAGGCTCTTCCCCTTTCGATCGCCTCTACTCAGGGAATCTCGTTTGATTTCTCTTCCTCGGGGTACTGAGATGTTTCACTTCCCCCGGTTCGCGCCTTACGGCGGCTGATCTTACGACCAGCCAGGTTTCCCCATTCGGGAATCCCCGGATCAACGCCTGTTTGCGGCTCCCCGAGGCTTATCGCAGCTTACCACGCCCTTCATCGCCTTCCATCGCCAAGGCATCCACCGCATGCCCTTAGTACCTTGACCTACGCTTCCTATGCAGTTTTCAATGACCCTTCCATTGGTGGAGACGAGGGGATTCGAACCCCTGACTTCCTGCTTGCAAAGCAGGCGCTCTCCCAGCTGAGCTACGTCCCCGCCCATGGTGGGCTCGGGAGGAGTCGAACCTCCGACCTCACGCTTATCAGGCGTGCGCTCTCACCAACTGAGCTACGAGCCCGCTCAAGTCATTCAAAAATGGATAGCAGTCCCGACTTTTCTCTCCCTAGAAAGGAGGTGATCCAGCCGCACCTTCCAGTACGGCTACCTTGTTACGACTTAGCCCCCCTCGCCAGATTCACCTTCAATGCCTTCCCTCCCTTTCGGGTTAGGATAAGCATCTTCAGGTGCCCCCGACTCGGGTGGCTTGACGGGCGGTGTGTGCAAACCCCGGGAACGTATTCACCGCGGCGTGGCTGATCCGCGATTACTAGCGATTCCGGCTTCACGCAGGCGGGTTGCAGCCTGCGATCTGAACTGGGGGTGGTTTTTGGGATTAGCTCCCCCTCGCGGAGTAGCAACCCATTGTACCACCCATTGTAGCGCGTGTGTAGCCCAGGGCATAAAGGGCACGAGTACCTGACGTCGTCCCCTCCTTCCTCCGGCTCGTCGCCGGCGGTCCCCTTAGAGTGCCCGGCCGAACCGCTGGCAACTAAGGGCAGGGGTTGCGCTCGTTGCGGGACTTAACCCAACACCTCACGGCACGAGCTGACGACGGCCGTGCACCACCTGTGCAAGCTCCCTTTCCAAAAGGAAAGGGTCCCTCCCCTTTCGGGTCGGTACCACCTGCATGTCAAGCCCTGGTAAGGTTCTTGGCTTAGCATCCAATTAAACCACACGCTCCACCGCTTGTGCGGGGTCCCGCCAATTCCTTTGAGTTTCACCCTTGCGGGCGTACTCCCCAGGCGGCTCACTTAACGCGTTAACTGCAGCACGGAGGAATGACTCCCCCACACCTAGTGAGCATCGTTTACGGCTAGGACTACCCGGGTATCTAATCCGGTTTGCTCCCCTAGCTTTCGGGCCTCAGCGTCGGGCACGGCCCAGGAGACCGGCTTCCCCACCGGCGTTCCTGCTGATATCTACGGATTTCACCCCTACACCAGCAGTTCCATCTCCCTCTACCGGCCCCAAACTCAGTAGTTTCGCGCGCAATTCCGTGGTTGAGCCATGGGATTTCACACGCGACACACCAAGTCGCCTACGCCCCCTTTACGCCCAGTGAATCCGGGTAACGCTCGCCCCCTACGTATTACCGCGGCTGCTGGCACGTAGTTAGCCGGGGCTTTCTCGTGAGGTACCGTCATCGACCTGACATTTCCTCCAGGTCTTATTCGTCCCTCACAACAGGGGTTTACACCCCGAAGGGCTTCGTCCCCCACGCGGCGTTGCTGGATCAGGCTTTCGCCCATTGTCCAAAATTCCCCACTGCTGCCTCCCGTAGGAGTAGGGCCCGTGTCTCAGTGCCCTTGTGGCCGGCCACCCTCTCAGGTCGGCTACCCGTCGTAGGCTTGGTGAGCCGTTACCTCACCAACTACCTGATGGGACGCAGGCCCCTCCTTCAGCGAAGCAAACGCTCCTTTCATCCAACGACTTCTGTCGTTGGATCGTATGGGGCATTAGCTGGAGTTTCCCCCAGTTATTCCCCTCTGAAGGGTAGGTTACCTACGTATTACTCACCCGTGCGCCGCTGGTACTCTTGCGAGTACCCGCTCGACTTGCATGTGTTAAGCACGCCGCCAGCGTTCACCCTGAGCCAGGATCAAACCCTCCACAAAAAATTAGAAGGTTATGATTCCTGACTTTGGAATTTGCGGGAC
The DNA here is from genome assembly GCF_051235805.1 of Pseudothermotoga sp. U03pept. Classification (NCBI taxonomy): domain Bacteria; kingdom Thermotogati; phylum Thermotogota; class Thermotogae; order Thermotogales; family Thermotogaceae; genus Pseudothermotoga; species Pseudothermotoga sp. U03pept. Next base: position 25,700 of record NZ_JBPNXV010000003.1, read on the forward strand.
TGCTATCCATATTTCAATGACCCGAGGACAAAACACTCTGAGTCTTATTCAGACTCTTTATCCTTCTATTCATTTTCCAAGACCCTGCTTCTTCTAACTGCTCTCTCACGAGCGACCAGGTATCATAGTACCACCTGTCAATGACCATGTCAAGTTACGAAAAGGTTACAACCACCTCGCAGAAGGGTTCCTCAACCACCCAAGTAAGCACGCTTCACTTCTTCATTTGTGAGCAATTCTTTACCAGTGCCCTGTAGAACTATTCGTCCTGTTTCTAATACATAGCCATATTCTGCTATGCTCAGTGCCGCATAAGCATTCTGTTCAATGAGAAGAATCGTCTTACCTTCATTGTGGATTTTCTGAATGATCTCAAAGAGTTCCTCAACTATTATAGGAGCAAGTCCCAAAGAAGGCTCATCGAGCATCAGCAACTCTGGTTGACTCATCAGAGCCCTACCTATCGCAAGCATCTGCTGCTCTCCACCAGACAGAGTGCCCCCTTTTTGATTCATGCGCTCTTTCAAAACGGGAAAAAGAGAAAAAATCCATTCCATATCTTTCTTTATTCCGCTTTTATCATTTCTTTGATACGCTCCAACCAACAAATTCTCATAGACTGTCAGATTTGGGAAAATTCTTCTGCCCTCGGGAACCATTGCAGTCTTTCTCGACACAATCTCATTGGTCGGCTTGTTCGTAATATTTTCACCATTCAAAAAAATATTCCCAGCCCTTGCCTTGACAAGACCACATATTGCCTTCAAAGTGGTTGTCTTTCCTGCACCGTTTGAACCAATCAAAGTCACAATCGTTCCTTTTTCCACCTTGAAAGAAATACCTTTCAATGCTCTTATAGCTCCGTAATTAACATGCAAATCACGAACTTCGAGCATAGACACCACTTCCTAAATAAGCTTTTATCACCTCGGGGTTGCTCTGAATCTCAGTGGGTGAACCACGCGCAATCACACAACCATGATCCAAAACAGTTATTCTCTCACATATTCCCATCACAACCTTCATATCGTGTTCGATCAAAAGTACAGTTAAACCAAATTCATCGCGAATTCTCTTTATAAACTTCATCAGTTCAGCTGTTTCTTCCGGGTTCATTCCCGCTGCTGGTTCATCGAGCAACAGAAGTTTTGGTTTTGTTGCCAAAGCTCTGGCTATTTCAAGTTTTCTCTGATGTCCATAAGGAAGTGAACCTGCACTTTCATTTGCAAGTCTTTTCAACCCAACAGCTTCAAGGAGATCAAGTGCCTCTTTCGTCATTTCTCGCTCTTGTTTCACATACCTTGGTAAATCAAAAACAGCCGAGAAGACAGATGCTTTCAATCGATAATGACAAGCTACACGAACATTATCGAGCACATTCATTCTCTGAAACAGTTTGATATTCTGAAAAGTTCTCGCTATTCCAAGAGCAGCAGTTTCATGTGGCTTTCTCTCGGTTATATCCACACCCATGAAGCTTATCTTTCCCGCATCCGCACGGTAAACACCAGTTATGACATTGAAAACTGTTGTCTTACCTGCTCCGTTGGGACCTATGAGACCTGCCAGCTCTCCTTGCTCAAGTTCCATGGAAACGTTATTAACAGCTATTAAGCCCCCAAACCTCTTGACCACTCCATCCAATTTCAAGATTGGCATTATTTATCCTCCTTGTTTCGATGGATGCCTTTTGAAGATCGAAATGAGAGCCTCCCAAGAGAACTCTCTGTCACCCAGTATTCCGTGTCTGAAAAAGAGAACTGATACCATTAGCATGACAGAGAAAATCAACATCCTCATGCCAGAAATGCCAGGAATTGTTACTCCAAAGATCTTCATTGGTGTTTCTACAACTCTTAGCCACTCCATTAAAACGGCTATTAGGACGCCGGAAATCACTGTTCCCGTTACGCTACCGAGCCCGCCTAAGAGAACGATCAGCACTATCTGAAAGGTCAACATTATGTTGAAAGCATTCGGATCGATAGTCATCACGAGACTACCAAGTAGGCCACCTGCGATACCTGCAAAAAACGCCCCAACGACGAAAGCGAGAGTCTTATGGTAAAACAAGTTTACGCCCATCGCCTCTGCTGCTTCTTCGTTATCCCTTATCGCTTTCAACGCTCTGCCGTAACTCGAATCGATCAACCTTTTTACAAAGAACACCGTGAACACAGCCCATCCCCAACTCCACCACAGATTGGTATGAGTTGGTAAACCCTTAAGACCTAATGGGCCATTCGTTATACTCTGCAAATTGTTGAAAAGAACTCTAATTATCTCTGAAAAACCATAAGTGACTATCGCGAGATAGTCACCTTTCACCCTCATACATGGTGCGCCAACGAGAAAACCAGCACCAGCAGCGAGTAAACCTCCTACCAGTAATGCCGGAAAAAACGGAATCTGAACCTGATTTAAAGGCCATATCAAAGGCTTTATGAAAAAATTCATCGCTTTCAGCTCAGGTGACATGTAAAGCAAAGCAGATGCATAAGCACCTATAGCCATGAATCCAGCATGTCCTAAGGAGAATTGCCCGGTAAACCCGTTTATCAAGTTAAGACTCACACCGAGAATTACATATATAGCTGCAACATTCATGATTCGAATTATGTACGCATCAAAATTCTGTTGTGCATAGTGAATGAAGACAAAGAACACTATAATCACAACCACTGTTAACCAAAATGATCTTTGCCTGTACACGCTTACTCCTCCTAAGCTTCGCCGAACAGACCAGTTGGTTTGAAGAGTAAAACGAGAACCAGCATGATGAAGATGAAAGCATCTCGATATCCTGCCAGATCAGGCAGAAAAGCAACCAACAGAATTGAAATCATACCAATCAAGAAACCGCCAATCATTGCTCCTTTGATGCTCCCAATACCACCTATTATCGCAGCTGTGAAAGCACGCCAACCAGGAAAGACCCCCATGAAAGGCCATATCTGTGGATAACGTAGAGCCCAAAATATGGCACTGATAGCTGCAAGGCTTGAACCTACAGCGAAGGTAAAGGTTATGGTTCTATCTACATTTATTCCCATAAGTCTCGCTGTATCGAAATCATGAGCAAGAGCTCTCATTGCGAGTCCTGTTTTCGTCTTGTAGACCAAATAATTCAGAAACAAAAGGGCTGCTACTGACACAACGACAGTAATTATCGTTACAAGTTGAACCCTAACTCCACCCATATTCAAGGTTTTGTTCAAAACCTCTGGTTGGTAGAATGGTTTTTGCCTACCACCAAAAACCACAGTCGCAAAGTTCTCAAGCAAGAAGGACATACCTATGGCTGAGCAAAGAGAAGAAATTCTGGGTGCATTTCTCAACGGCTTGTAAGCGATCTTTTCAATTGACATCCCAAGAAGTGCTGTGAGAAATATCGCAAAAAGAAATGATAACCACCATGGAAGCGAAAACAGAATTATTCCGTAGTAGACGAAAAATGCTGCCATCATGAATATATCGCCGTGAGCGAAGTTGACCAATTTTACCACGCCATACACAAGTGTGTACCCAATCGCCACAAGTCCAAAAACAAATCCAAGCGCAACTCCATTTGCCAAATGTTGTAGGAACAGAATCCAAGTCATTGAAACACCTCCAGAAGAATGCGCAGGCTTGAAGCCTGCGCGTCGTTCATTCCGTTGGTCTAACAGTTGTTACATACATAAACTTTCCTTCTTTCACAACTCTTATGACTGCATCTTTGATTGCATCTCCGTTCTGATCGAGTGTAATGTAACCTGTTGCGCCTTCGAAATTCTTTGTTGAGGCAAGCGCATCTCGTATTGCTTTTGGATCAGCTGAACCAGCCCTTCTGATCGCATCAACGACTAGGATGTACGCATCATATCCCAGTGCAGCGAATGCACTTGGATCTTTACCGTATTTTTCTCTGAACGCTTTGATGAATTCTGCTGCCTTTGGGGTCGTTGTGGCTTCGGTATCAAAGTGTGTGCTGAAATAACTACCTTCGACTGCCTTGCCGCCAACCTCGAGGAATTCAGGTGCTTCCCACGTGTCGCCGCCCAAAAAGATCTGTTTCATTCCCAGTTCACGTGCCTGTTTTATGATGAGAGCTGCTTCACCATATGCTGCAGCAGGTATGAAAATCACATCTGGATTCTTACTGTTTGCAAAGGTGAGTTGTGCAGTGAAATCCTGGTCACCAGTCTGATAGGAAATCACACCCAAGACTGCTTTGTTGTTTTTAGTCAACTTCTTGAAAGCCTCCTGAAAGTAATGTGACAGACCAACTGAATAGTCTGAGGCAATATCTTGAATCACGACAGCAGTCTTCGCTCCAAGTTTCTCAACAGCAAATTGCGCCATGACAGTACCCTGGAAGGGGTCAATAAAACACACTCTGAAAGCGTAGGGTTTCCCCAAAGTAACGAGCGGGTTCGTTGGCGAACATCCGACCATGGGCACACCAAGTTTGTTCGCAACCTCACTTCCCGGTATTGCCACAGCACTTCCATAACTGCCTATGATTGCCACCGCTTTGTGATATTCGATCAATCGTGCCACAGCATTAGAAGCTTCTACTTTGTCACTTTTGTTATCCACAAGAACAAGCTGAATTGGCCTTCCAAGTACCTCTTTAACTTGCTCGTGAGCAAGGTAGACACCTTCCATGGTCATCTGTCCGCCCGCAGCGTATGGTCCCGTCATCGGTTCGTAAACGCCTATCACAATCGGTTCAGCAGCTAAGACTGTAGTTACAACCAGTAATAAAGGTAGTACCCACTTCATAAGAACACCCCCTTGTGTGTGAAAGAAATCTCATACTTGTTAATATTGTTACCACACCGAAAAACATTATAGCATATCTTTCAAGAGGCACAAAATTTATCCCATTCTCGTCAATGGTAGAATCTTTTCATGAGGAGGAATCAAAAATGAGAATAATTGATATCCGAAGTGATACTGTCACAACACCAACCGAAAGAATGAGGAAGGCAATGTACGAAGCAGAAGTGGGTGACGATGTCTATCAAGATGACCCAACTGTTAACAAACTCGAAGAGCTTGCAGCACAAATGGTTGGCAAACAAGCAGCTCTTTTTGTTCCTTCAGGAACCTTTGGAAATCAGCTTGCCATTTTCACACACACCCTTAGAGGCGACGAGGTGATAGTGCCATCGTCAAATCACATCTTCGTGCATGAGGTCGGTGCACCTGCTGTGATATCGAATGTTCAACTTCACATCATCGATGATTCATACGGTATGCCATCGATCGAAAAAATAGAGAAAGCCATCAGAGATCAAGACATTCACAGTCCCAGAACGGGACTCATATGCATGGAGAATGCACACTCGAGCGGTAAAGTCGTGCCTCTTGAATATTTGAAGAAGGTTAAATCGTTGGCAGATCAACACAGGATACCCGTACACCTGGATGGAGCAAGAATCTTCAACGCCGCAATCGCATTGAAGGTTGATGCAAAAGAGATATCCGCGACAGCAGATTCTGTGATGTTCTGTCTATCTAAAGGTTTAGCAGCTCCTGTCGGATCTATACTCGCCGGAACAAAAGAGTTCATTGAACGAGCCCGAAAAGGAAGAAAGCTCATGGGTGGAGGCATGAGGCAGGTCGGTATATTAGCAGCTGCTGGTATAGTCGCTCTCACCGAAATGATCGATAGACTTTTAGAAGATCATGAGAATGCAAAGTTGCTTGCCAAACTTTTGAGCGAAATACCACACGTCAAGATCTTTGAAGATCAACTCGATATCAACATGGTTTTCTTCACTTTCGATCTAATTCCACCTGAAATCTTCGTCAAGCAGTTGCTCAACAAAGGCATAAAGATTAATCCACCCTTCGATGGCGTTTACCGTTTCGTGACACACAAAGATATCTCGAGAGAGGATGTCTACACTGTGGCAAGAGCTTTTAGAGAAGTAGTTGATTCCATAAAATAAAAGAGGGACTTGTGTCCCTCTTTGTTTACTTCGCGTACGCAACAGAACGTTTCTCTCTTATCACGACAACCTTTAAAACACCTGGATATTCCATCTCCTCTTCAATCTTTTTGGCAATTTCGTAGGCTATTCTGTCTGCTTCTGCATCGTCTATTTTCTCCGGTTCAACGATTACTCTTACCTCTCTACCAGCCTGTATTGCATAAGCTTTTTCGACATTCTTAAAGCTCATTGCGATTCTTTCCATCTTGACGAGTCTTCGTATATAGGTTTCGAGACTTTCTCTCCTTGCACCGGGCCTTGCTGCGGAAAGTGCATCGGCCGCTGCAATAAGAACAGACTCTGGACAGACCGGTTCTTGTTCACCGTGGTGACTCATTATCATGTTAATTATTTGATCAGATTCTCCATATCTCTTTGCGATTTCTGCTCCTATTTCAGTATGTGAACCTTCGACTTCGTGGTCGAGAGCCTTACCTATATCGTGCAACAACCCACCACGTCGAGTCTTGTCAACATCGAGGCCAAGTTCCTCTGCCATGAGTCCAGCCAGTTGTGCAACTTCTACAGAATGATCAAGCACATTCTGGCCATAGCTCGTTCTGAACCTGAGTTTTCCAAGCAACTTTACAAGTTCTGGGTGTAGACCAGTTATACCCGTAACAAAGGTCGCTTGTTGGCCGGCTTCTCTTATCAGTTTTTCAACTTCCTGCTTTGATTTTTCGTAGACTTCCTCGATTCTCGCGGGATGAATTCTTCCGTCAGCGACGAGTTTCTCAAGGGTCAACTTCGCTATTTCTCGCCTAATCGGATTGAAACTCGACAAAACGACTACTTCTGGAGTATCGTCGATTATCAAATCAACCCCTGTAATCTTCTCAAAGGTCCTGATATTTCTCCCTTCTCTTCCTATGATTCTTCCCTTCATGTCATCGGAAGGCAAGCTCACAGTTGACACAGTGATCTCACCGACGTACTCCGGTGCATATCGTTGCACAGCTATTGCTATAATCCTTTTTGCTTCTTTTTCTGCTTCTTCCTCGTAACTATCTTTGATCTGTTTGTAGAGTATAGCCAGGTCATGTTCGTATTTCTGTCTTGCTTCGTCAAGTACAATTTGTCTCGCTTCTTCGACGGTCATACCTGCAAGTTTGTTGAAACGTTCGTCAAGTTCTTTTTCACGCTGCTCGATCTTTTTCTTCGACATTTCTAACTGTAATCTGAGTTGTTCAATTGTTGCTTCCTTTCTGTCCGCCATTTCCTCTCGTTTTGTGAGTATTTCTTCCCGTTTTAGAATCCTTTCCTCGATCGATCTGAGTTCTGCCTCACGTCTTTTTCTTTCGCTCTCCAGCTCTTCTTTGATTCGATGAGCTTCTTCTCTTGCCTCGATTATTGCCTTTTTCTTTATTTCCTGAGCTTCTTGTTCTGCCTTTTTCAGAATAGTCTGAGCATCTTGTTGGGCTTTTCTATTTCGTTCTTCTATTCGCGACTTACCAACAAAATACCCTAAACCCACACCAACAAACAGAGCAGCTGCAGCAACAGAGACTATTACGACTATCACTTTTCAGCACCTCCTTCTATGTCAAGTAACTTCACTAATTCAGAAGAAAAACCTCTTCTGTAAAGAAATTCCTTTCCTTTTTCTCGATCAACCTTGTGCAGTCGAACAACCTTTTTCATGACTTCAACCAAATCAACTTGGTTCAGGACTCTATCAATCACACGATCTATAATGTATTCACCGACTCCAAGCTGGCGAAGTTTCGCTTTTATCCGAAAGGGTCCATAACCGTGTACAACCAACATGTCGTAAGCGAACAAATAGGCGAATTTTTCATCATCGATCACGCCTGTTCTTTCTAAGTCATTCACCACCTTGTCAACCACAGTCTGTGAAAAACCCTTTTCGATCAATCTTGTCTGAAGTTCTCCTTTCGATCTTGCTCTGAACTTCAACAACTTTTTTGCGTAACTAATTGCTTCTTGTTCTTCATTCACCCTGTTTTCCATTGCTTACCTCCACCGGTAGATTGTATTTCTGTCTTATCTTTGTTTCAATCTCTCCTGCTATCTGAGGATTCTCAACAAAATAAGTCACAACGTTTCCCTTTCCTTGTCCGAGCGAATACTCTTTCCCGTCTTCACCAACGTAGAAGAACCAGCTACCCTTCCTCTGTATAAGACCCTCAGCGAGTCCCACGTTGAAGAGTTCGTTCTCCTTGACGATCCCCTTGCCATAAACTATGTCAAATTCAGCTTTTTTGAAAGGTGGCGCAACCTTGTTTTTAACAACCTTTGCTGTTACAGTGTTCCCAACGATGTCGTTACCTTCTTTGATGACCTCACCCCTACGCACTTCTATCCTCATAGTTGCATAGAACTTGAGAGCCAACCCACCGGTCGTTGTTTCAGGACTGCCGAACATTACACCGATTTTCATTCTTATCTGGTTTGTGAATATTACGATCGATTTAGACCTATTGACATTACCTGCTATCTTTCTGAGAGCCTGAGACATGAGTCTTGCCTGAAGCCCAACTTGCATGTCTCCCATGCTTCCCTCTATTTCGACTCTCGGTACCAAAGCCGCGACAGAATCGACAACTACAAGATCAACCGCGTTGCTCCTAACGAGTTCATCGACTATCTCCAAAGCTTGTTCTCCGTAATCCGGTTGGGATATCAGAAGGGTCTTCAAATCGACTCCGAGCGCTCTTGCATAGACGGGATCGAGAGCGTGTTCTGCATCGACAATGGCTGCTATGCCGCCTCTTTTCTGAACTTCGGCAATAGCGTGCAGTGCGATAGTTGTCTTACCACTGGCTTCTGGCCCATAGATCTCAACGATTCTACCTCTTGGATAACCTCCGACGCCAGTTGCTATATCCAAAGAGAGAGAACCGGTCGGTACAACTTCAACAGGCGTAACTTGACCTTCTTCACCGAGTATCATTATCGACCCTTTTCCAAAACTACTCTCAATTTTCTTGATAGCCTTTTCAAGAACTTCGGCTTTTGCCTTTTGCTCCTTTTCATTCATGTTTGACCAATCCTCCTTCAAATCTGCACTCATAAACTCGCTTGTAGATGGGTCCGGTCGGTAACAATTGAGACGAATAAATGCTGAATCGATCGACCGCAACAACTATTGGTTCAAAGGTAATATCTTCGGTCAAAGCCTGCCAGGCATTTGGAAAATCTTTAACCCTACCAATCGTTATGTGCGGTGAGAATCTTTCTTCAAAAGAAAAGTTGTGCTTTAGCAGCTCTGCCTTCATTTCTTCATACAGTTTCTGAAGATTCTGGTTTGATTTCACACCAAGCCAGATTACTCTTGGTTGATTTGCCTTGGCGAAATATCCGAGCTTCTCAACTGTGAAAGAAAAGGATGGGAAACCCCTGACTCTGTGACACAAATGTTCAGCTACTTCATCAATCTGCTTTCGAGAGACTTCTCCAAGGAAAAACAAGGTTAGGTGAACATTCTCCCTGCTCACCCAATTCGCTCTAAATCCCCTTTTCATGAGCTTATCTACAGATTTTTGTGCTACTTCCCTCACAGAATCGTTGACGTCGATCGCAATAAAAGTTCTCAACGTTCATCCCCCCAATGCCTTTTTGTTCTGAAAGATATAGATCATCGCAGAACTCAGGGTAAAGAAGGCACAAAGATAGACAAATGTTGCCTCAATAAATGAAATCTTAACGCCAAGAGCATTCTCGAAAAAGAGAAAGATGATCAAAGTCATCTGAAGAACTGTTTTGACTTTACCCCAAATATTAGCCTGAACAACGATGCCACCACTCGCTGCTAAAATCCTCACAGCACTAACTACACTATCTCTTGATATGATAAGAGCCACTAACCACGCAGGTATCTGTGGTATCAACGCAACCAATATGGAATTCACGAAAACTTTATCCGCGATTTGGTCAAGAACCTTACCGCTCTTGGTAACTTGATTCAGCCTTCTGGCAAAAAAACCATCAAAGTAATCTGTCAGTGCACCTATCACGAACAGAGTAAGAGCCCATTGCCATTTTTCGTAAACTAATAAAGCAAATATGGGTACAGTTAAAACAACTCTTGAGAGAGTCAACGCATTGGGCAAATTCATTCCAACACCCCTTCCATATCATACTCAGAGACATTTGTTATCTTCACCTTGTGGTAAGCTGGAAGTGATATCTTTTGAGTTTTCTTTATGAAAACGTTGCCGTCGATCTCTGGTGCATCAAAGTGACTACGTCCGATGTATTTATTTCTCTGCGAACCTTCTACAAGAACATTCAATGTACGTCCTATGAGCCTGCTGAGGCTTTCATAAGCAATCTGACCCTGGAGGATTAAAAGTTCTTCATATCGTTCAGTTGCAACTTCGACAGGCACCTTCTGTTCAATCAAGCTTGCAGCCGTACCTTCTTCATCTGAATAGATGAATGAGCCTACTCGATCGAATCTTGCCTTTTTGAGGAAAGACAACAGTCTTTCAAAGTCTTCATCTGTCTCGCCGGGAAAGCCTACTATGACACTCGTTCTAATAGCTGCATCGGCATTTGCCTGTTTTATTTTTCCTATCAGTTCAAGAAGCTCATCACTAGTTCTGATTCTCCCCATTCGCTTGAGAATCTCGTCACTACCGTGTTGTACTGGCATATCGAAATAGGGCAAGATTTTCTCAAGAGAAAGGATCGCTTGTACGATCCCATCATCGATGTGATCAGGGTGCAAGTACATCACCCTGACGCGGAACTCTCCTTCGATCGAACTGAGTTTCTCGAGTAGGTAAGGTAATGAAGGTTTACCATAGAGGTCCAAACCGTATGCAGTTGTATCTTGAGCAACTAAAATGATCTCCCTGACACCGTTGTGGACAAGGTTTCTTACCTCTGTTTCTATCACTTCAACATTTCTACTTCTGAATTTGCCTTTGAAGGAAGGAATAGCACAGAAGGTGCAACTCCTATTACATCCATCAGCTATCTTAACATAAGCGAATGATCCTCTGCAGCTTCTGATACTTTCACCATAAACTGTTTGAGGTTCTGCGATAAGGAAACGTACTCTTTTTTCGATCGCTTCAGCAATTTGTAGGGGAGACAAAACACCATACCAGGCATCGACTTCTGGTATCTCTGAGCGCAAAATGTCTCCATATCTTTGAACAAGACATCCCTTCACACACAAGAAGAAGCTGTGGTCCTTCTTATAGTTAACGAAATCTATGATTTCGTCTATCGATTCCCTCTTAGCCGACTCTATGAAGCCACATGTATCTATTATCACTACTTCTGCCTGATCGACGTTTCTTACGATCTGATGTCCTCTACTCCTTAAGATCGCCTCCAGGACATCGCAGTCGGCCTCGTTCTTTGGACAACCCAGTATTTTCAAACCTATTCTCATCGAAATTCTCACCCTTTAGAAGATTTCTCCGTTTTCTCAAATACAACTCTCGAACCTGTGCTAATTCTTTCTTGTACTCTTCATTTCTGTAATTTGGGTAAGTGAATTCCCAGTGCCTAAACTCACCAGACAGATAGAGTAAAGTCACTTCTGCGTAGATTCCGTTTCTTAGATAAACACGATTCCCCCAAGACTTCGTAGAGGCCAAGACAAAATTAGAGTGATGAACATATCCCGGGTCCAAATTGAATTTTCTCTTGCCTTCTACGGCATAACTTTCTTCTAACTGATTTGTCAAGAGCTTCACATCAGCTAACAACGATGGGTGAATCAGATTTTCGAAACTCAAGAGTTTACCTCTCAAATCAGAACCCATTTCACGATCGTAATACGACGTATAAACACTGAAAGGCAACTCTTTTGATATGTAATCGATCTTTCCAAAAAGTTTTTCCAGCTTTGGAACTATCTCAGAAAGCCAGTAATCGAGGTATTGTGAGAAGGCAAAGATCACTAAGTTAACCAGTTCCACTCTCTTTATTTCCCCCACACAACCACCTCGAAGTTCTCAACTCGAATCTTCCATTCTTTTCCAGTCGATCGGACTGCACATACACCTGTATTACCAGCAACCCTATAACGCTGTCCTGTCTGCAAGACCACACTCTCACCAGGTCCAAGAGAGGTCTCATTGAAGTATATCGGTCGATCCGATTGATTCATAAATTGAACCTTTGGAGTGCCCAGAACTGTGAAAAACCGCCAAGCTGAGTATGCGAAAAAAACTGATGCTGCTACAAAGATCACCAAAAGCAGAAGAGTCATCAAAGAACCATTGATCAAGACCCTTTTAGTTTTCGTCTCAACTTCGGTAGTCTTCTGCTCGAATTGGCCTAACAACTCCGATGGATCCAACCCCAAAAACTCTGCATAGGCTTTTATGTAATTTCTAACATAGAATGGTGCATCTACTCTGTCAAACTGCCCATCTTCAATTAATCTGATTTTCCACTCTGGTATCCCCGTATTTTGAGCGACCTCGCTTACGCTGACCTTCTTCGACTCTCTTGCCTGTTTCAAAGCCTCTCCTATTCTCAGCCATTTTTCCACGTGAACCACACCTCATCAAAGAATCTACGCGTTATTATTATACCAGTTCACTTGATATCTCAGACCAGTTTCATCTAAAATATAGATCCCATTAGAGTTCATGCATCTATCAATTGCGTTGAGAACAAGGGCACGGTGTGAGTCATTTTCGACAAAATCTATCTGATCTCCGTCTACAACGAGTATATTGTGATTGGAACCATCGAGAAATGTCATATCGTAGTAATAGTTGAGTTGTTCCCAATAAGATCTTTCAACAGAAACCTCGTAAACTCTACCTCTTTTCTCGATTCTTCGAAGCGCCGTTTCCACAGAACATTTTATATAAACCAGTAACTTCGGCAATGGTAATATTTGAACCATCGTTTTGTAGAAATTCTCATAGACAGAGTATTCGATCGGTTGTAAAAAACCAAACTGTTTCTGCATTTTTACGAACACAAAATCGCCTGTCATAGAACGGTCCATAACGGCTCTATCTGTCTGACTTGCCTCTCGGACCTGTAAGAAACGTTTGTGCAGAAAATAAAGCTCCATCGTCAAACACCATCTGTGCTTGTCCTTGTAATATCTCTCGAGTATTTGATCTGCAAGTTCATCGCCCATCTCGTAGAAACCCTTCATACCTCTTTCCTTTTCCAGAATTTCCACCAAAGTTGTCTTGCCAGCCCCCACGGTACCTTCGACGACGATTTCAAGCACATCTAACACTCCTTTTCAACGATCTACCATCGTATTCGTAAACGGCCTTTTGTGAGTCTTCTAAAATCTGCCGGATCAACGAATCAACTCCCTCGAAATTTTGGTCTACCGAGTCTGAATTGATTATCAAAAGAGAGGAAAGATTGTAATTTGAAAAGAAATCTTCATACTCTTGATTGAGTCTTTCCCAGTATTCTTGATCGATCTGAAGTTCCCAAAGTCTACCTCGTTTTTTTATTCTTTCTACAGCAGTCTGTGTACTGCATTTTAAGTAAATCATCAGTTGAGGTGGTGATGACAGATCGATCAACTGATCGTACAGTTCTTTGTAAATCAGATATTCGAGTTCTGTCATCTCACCTCTTTTGAACAGAACAGTTGGGAAGATGTGATCGCAGAAGATCGAACGATCCATTACTACATTTTGCTTTTCACAGCCGATTTTCATCTGTTCTAATCTCTTTGTCAAAAAGTATATCTGTAACTGAAACCCCCACTTAGTCGGATCTGCGTAGAATTTTTCGAGTATTTGCACCAACTTTTGATCAGTCAATTCATAGAGAGGCTCAAGCGACAATCTTTCAGCCAAACGGTTTATCAAAGTAGTCTTACCCGCGCCAACAGTACCTTCAACGATGATCAATGGTCTCATCTTTTGGCCTCTCTAAGTATCTCTCTCAGCCTTTCGTGTATAGAAGGAACAGCAGCCAAAACTTCACCAGATTCAAAATTATAGTCTCCTTGAATTCCACTGACCACGATACCTGCCTCTTTCGCTACAAGGACCCCTCCGGCTGTGTCCCAAGGTTTGAGCCCAACCTCCCAGTACCCATCAAACTTCCCACAAGCCAAATGACAGAGTTCGGCTGCCGAAGAACCAAGTATTCTTATCTCTTGGGTCTTTCGTGCCAGTCTTTCTATAGCCATATAAGTCCAGTTGAAAAGGGATTCATCATAGGGCCAACCAGTCACCAAAAAGGCTTTTTCCAACGGCGGGCTCTTTCGATTGAAAATCTGTTCACCGTTGAGAAAAGCTCCTAAGCCCTTCTTCGCGTAGAACAACTCGTTGCTCATAGGCAAATAAACAGCTGCCTCAGTTATTTCTCTGTAATCTACCCTGGCGATACTGACTGCAAAGTAAGCAAGTGCATGACTGTAATTCAAAGTTCCGTCTATTGGATCAACCACGAATATACACTCAGCATCAGGAACTTTTGCGCTCTCACTACCTTCCTCGAGTACAAACATCGCCTCTGGCAGATATTTCGAAATGGTGTCTACGATAATCTCTTGACAGGCAAGATCTACTTCTGTAACTACATCTGACACCCTACTCTTGTAATCAACTGTGTGTTCTTTGTCGAATCTATCTCTTGCGAAGTCACCAGCCCTCTTTGCAGCCTCGCATATGATTTTCATTCTCTCAACTCCTCTCTGAGTCTGAAGATCTCATCTCTCAATTTTGCCGCATCTTCATATCGAAGTTCACTTGCAGCTCTGTACATCTCTTCTTCCAATAAGCTCAGATACTCTTCTTTTGTGAGATCCTTAGCCAACTCTGTGTAATCAACCTGCTCTGGTTGCTGAATGAATTTTTCAAATATCTCTATCTGAAGTGGTTTGACTATCGTTCTTGGAGTTATACCATGTTTTTGATTGTACTCTATCTGTATTTTTCTCCTTCGATTTGTCTCATCAATTGCTCTCTGCATCGCTGGGGTGACCTTATCGGCGTACATCAGGACCTTTCCATTCAAGTTTCTTGCAACTCTTCCAATGATTTGTATCAACGTGGTCTCTGATCTGAGAAAACCTTCTTTATCTGAATCCAGTATGGCAACCAAGGATACCTCTGGAAGATCAAGCCCTTCTCTCAGCAAATTTATACCCACCACAACGTCAACATCACCTCGACGCAGTTTTTTGAGAACCTCTATCCTTTCTATCGCATCAAGCTCAGAGTGAATGTACAGAGATCTTATACCGAGCTCAGTGAGATATTCACTCAATCTTTCGGCTGTCTTCTTTGTCAATACTGTCACAAGCGCTCTTTCTTTTCTTTCAACAATCTCTCTTATTTCATTTACCAGATCGTCTATCTGATACTTAGTTGGACGAACCTCAACTTCAGGATCAACGAGCCCAGTGGGACGAATTATCTGCTCGACAATCTGTTCACTCACTTGATATTCGAAAGGTCCCGGCGTTGCGGAAACAAATACAATTTGCGAGACCTTTTTCAGGAACTCCTCGAAGGTCAATGGCCGATTGTCATAAGCTGATGGGAGTCTGAAGCCATAATCAACCAAGTTTTTCTTCCTCGAAAACTCTCCGCGCCACATCGCTCTGAGTTGAGGAACTGCTATGTGAGATTCGTCAAGAAAAACTATGAAATCTTTGTCGAAATAATCCAATAGGGTATAAGGTGGTTCTCCAGGCAGTCTTCCGTCGAAGTGTCTTGAATAATTCTCTATACCGGGGCAGAACCCAAGCGTGGAGAGTAGCTCTATATCATGCATTGTCCGCTGCTCTAACCTTTGAGCTTCTAAGAGTTTTCCTTGATTCTTAAGCTCTCTAAGTCTTTCCTCAAGCTCGACTTTGATCGATTCAACTGCTTTCTTAACTTTTTCCTCGGTTGTGATGAACTCAACTGCTGGATAAACTGTTATCTTTGAAAGCTCCTCGATAAGTGAACGGTTGAGTTTGTCAAAAGATTCTATCTTCTCTATAGTTGTACCGAAGAACTCAACTCTTATACCTTCATCTTGGTAAGTTGGATATATCTCTAACACATCGCCACTTATTCTGAAACAACCCTTGACTGTTATCTCACTGCTTCTGGCATAACCTATTCTCGCCAGTCTTTGTGCGATCGCCTGTGGTGAGATCTTTTGTCCTACATGAAGTTGGATGTTCATCTTGTCGAAATCCGTGGGATCTCCCGAAGCGTATATGCTTGAGACACTAGCGACTACAACTACATCCCGCCTTGTTCGAACTGATTTCAATGCAGACATTCTCATTCTAACGAGTACATCGTTTATATCCGCATTTTTTTCTATGTAAAGATCTCTTGTTGGAACATAAGCCTCTGGTTGATAATAGTCGTAGTAGCTTATGAAATATTCAACCTTGTTGTGTGGAAAGAAGCCTTTGAATTCTCCATACAGTTGTGCTGCAAGAGTCTTGTTCGGAGATATGACAAGAGCAGGTCTGTTCAGACGAGAGATCACATTCGCCATCGTGAAAGTCTTACCGCTACCAGTCACGCCAACCAATGTTTGGAATCTGTAACCCTTGTTTATACCTTCTACCAAATTCTCTATAGCTTGTGGTTGATCACCTGTTGGCTCATATTCACTGACAAGCTTGAACACTTAAAGTGCCCCCACAGAGAGTTCAAATTTCTTTCACTTAATGAGTGGTAAAGATTAGACCTCACATAGCCGGTTGCAGGTATATCAAACTGTTCAAGTAATTCACAAGATCAACAACTTCTTTTGACTTTGGTTCTGCTTTCAAGAGATCTAAAGCAGATACAGATGAACCGTAAAACTGCTTGTTTGCATCTTCATCTACTTGAACAACCGATCCTTGCAAAGACAACCCAGCGAAAAATCCCTTACTGACAGAGTACGAGTATATAGCTGCTTGGAGTTTGTAATCCGTGTCTGCTGAAAGAGATCTTCCCATTGGACCTGCGGCAACGCTTATGTTACCACCTAATGTTACATTGCTCGAGGTAAAACTCTTGACAGCGTCTTCATTCATGAGCACCAACACCAAGCCAACATTCTGAATACCAATCTGAGCACCCAGACTAAGACCAGTCAACTTGACAAACACAGGTCCATACCACTTGGCTGTGGGGGTATCTCTTTTGAAAACCAAACCTTCTCCATACTGACCACCGATCACCAATCCAACCTTTATCAGTGATGGGTATATGGCGATGCCTTCAGATTGGCGAAGAAGTTCAACAAAGGCACCACTGTCAGGTATATTTGAAAGTTCTTTGAGTATGGATAGAGCTCCAGTCAGTCTTTCAGTAGGCGTCGCCGCTAATCCGAAAATAGGTACAAAAAGCAACACAAAAACCAATCTTCTCACAGTTACACCTCCTCGTTTAAGTTTACCACATCTCACAAAGACAAAAACATCACTAAGATGGGCCGTAAGGCACAATTAATTCTTTCATGCTATGGTCTAATCACTTGACTTATATCCATTGAGTAAAGAACACTCTAAGGAATGATCTGCTGTTGATGATAGCAGAAGATAACATAGTCGTACCGATTTGAGCCAACAACAATTCACTGATACACAACTTTAGGCCGCATAGAGACAGGAACTTTGATTCTATTTGAGATAGAATCTCATTCATTTCAGAGAACGAGAAAAGGTCAAGCAAGTGTATAATAGATTCGGGTTGGCGTCCCAATATCCAGAGGAGGTGTACGAATGAAGGTCAGAGTTGATGAAGCAGCATGCATCGGTTGTGGAGTTTGTGAAAGTCTGTGCCCTGATGTTTTCAAACTTGGAGATGACGGAAAGGCAAAGGTTTTGCAGCCTGAAACTGAACTTGATTGTGCTAAGGACGCAGCTGACAGCTGTCCGACAGGCGCAATCGCAATTGAGGAGTAACAAAGAGGCGGGCAACCGCCTCTTTTTCTCATCCCATCTGATATTCTCAACCAAAGTGGAAAGTTTTTAGAACATAAACAATTCTGTTCCTTGAAGTAACCCACCAAAGGGTACATAATAATATCTGTACCTACCTGATATCATCGTTTAACTTCGTGGGGAGCATTCTTTATGAGAGAGAAAATTATCGAATCCTTAAAATCAAAATTGAACCGAAGAGTGTGGGAAAGTTGGTTTGGAACCTTCGATGTTAAAGAGATCAAGACAGATCATGTGGTGTTCCAGGTTGGGAATCTCTTCATCAGGGACTGGCTGGAGAAAAAGTACGGTGCCTTGATATCTAAAACTTTGAAGGAAGTTTTCGAAAGGCAGATGAGCTTTCAAATAGATTATGCCCCAACTCAACCACAGGAAGAATCAGACGAAAATGAACCTTTGGTGAAGAAAAGGCCTTTGGTATTGACCCCACTGAACCCTATTCTCACTTTTGACAACTTTATCGTTGGACCCAACAACATGTTTGCGTACAGTACTTCACTTGAAATAGCCAAAAATCCTGGTAAATACAACCCATTCTTCTTGTACGGCGGTGTTGGACTGGGCAAAACTCACTTGGTACAGGCAATTGGTCACTACTTGTTCAGAAATCAACCTGATTTGAGAGTGATATACCTCACAAGTGAAAGATTCCTAAACGAACTCGTGGATTCAATAAAGAAAAACCAGGTGCAGGAGTTCAGAGAAAGATTCAGGAACAAAATCGATGTGCTCTTGCTCGATGATGTTCAGTTCCTGATCGGAAAATCTGGTATTCAGACCGAATTGTTTCACACCTTCAACGAACTCTACAATGCTGGAAAACAAGTAGTAGTATGCTCTGATCGCGATCCGCAACAACTCGAGAAGTTTCAAGACAGACTTGTATCGCGATTTCAGATGGGTGTTGTTGCAAAAATAGAGAAACCCGACGAAGAAACTTGTTTCAAGATCGCCAGTAAGATGGTACAACTTGAAGGTGCACATTTACAAGAAGATGTTTTAAGGTTAGTGGCAACCAACTTTTCAGACAATCTGAGAAGATTACGCGGCGCACTTGTAAAAATCATAATGTATCAACAGATTTCTAATGATATCATTGATGTGCAAAAGGCAGCAGAGCTTCTTTCCATTGCCGCAGTTCAAGCGCCGAAGGAATTACCCCAGCAAAAACTGATAATCACTTTGTGCAAATTTTTTGGTGTAACCCCAGAGGAGATAGTCGGCAAGAGTAAGAAGCAAATAGTTCTCAACGCAAGACAGGTGGGAATGTTTGTCGCAAAGAATCATTTTGGGCTTTCACTCAGGCAAATTGCCGAACTCTTTAACAGATCCCATCCAACTGTCTCACACACATTGCAGAAGGTAGAGGAACTACTCAACAGTGGGAATATCATCGTGAAAAACCAAATTGATCAACTCGTTAAGTACCTGACAGATCGCGTTTCGAATCAATCTATTTGAATTCTATTTCCATCTTCAATGGTCTTGTCATCAGTTCAGTGATAGCCTGCTGTGGATCTTTGCCTGCGAAAAGAACTTCATAAACTTGCCGACATATGGGCATGTCGATTTTCAATGACTCTGCAATTTCAAGAAGAGGTTTAACTGTGTGTACACCTTCAGCAACCATCTTCATGTCTTTTAGAACATCTACCAACTTCACTCCCTTAGCAACCATTTCACCAACATGTCTGTTTCTGCTATGAGTACTGGTGCAGGTTACAATCAAGTCACCCATACCAGCAAGACCCATAAAGGTCAGCGGACTTTTGCAACCTAAAGCCAATCCAAATCTGCCTATCTCGTGTAAGCCCCGAGTTATCAAGGCAGCCTTAGCATTGTGCCAACGCCCAAGCCCGTCGATGACTCCAGCTGCTATCGCTATAACATTTTTCACAGCTCCACTTATCTCAACTCCCAAAACATCTTCACATGTGTATACTCTAAAATATTCGTTACTGAAAGCTACTTGAAGTTCTCTTGCCAGCTGTTGATTCTCACAGGCAATTACCACAGATGTAGGGAGCCTTACTGCAACCTCGAGAGCATGACATGGTCCTGAGAGCACTGAATATTCAATGTCTTGCCAACGCGAACAAACTATCGAGCTAACTGACCTCTGCTTGCTGTCTATACCCTTCGAAAGATTTACGACAGTTTTCGGTTTCTTGCTGAATTTCTCAAGGACTCCTTCAATATATTTAACAGGAACCGCTATTACGAAGTTTTCAGAAAAACCTTCAACTTCAGAAATTCTCGACGTTGCAATAAGACTTTGGGGTAACTTCAGACCTGGAAGATATTCTGTGTTCTCATGATTCTTGTTTATATCTTCTGCAAGCTCCTCTCTTCTTGCCCACAGCAAAACTTCATGACCATTCTCAACTAACAATTTCGCAAAGACGGTTCCCCAACTGCCTGCACCCAGCACAGAAAATCTCAAGAACCTATCACCTCTGCTATTTTCCGGACAGAGAATTTCACCACTGGTGTTCGGTAAGCAAGAGCATCAGGATCGAGTTTCACAAGCCAGCCATCTTTTTCTCTCTCGACACTTATGAAATATCTCTGTTGAAAACCATCTTCGTTCGATACCATTCTCAGAAGATACTCTCCTTCATCACATTTGTAGACTCTCTTCACTACAAAAACTCCTTTATTGTGTTTGAAAACCACTCCTGCCAACGTCACGAGTTTATCCGCATCTGCCCTGTTCAAATGAACGTGAGGCATTGGATCATCCTCCCAAGTGAATCTTTCAACAGTTTTGTGAGCAACCTTATTCACAAATAAGGTGTACGTCTTTCTACCTTCAGAAAGCCACTTTCTCTCATATCTCGTACCAACAACAATCTCGCTGTTCTCATTGAACTGAAGCAATTCAAAAGATCCTGTAGAGAGCAGAACATCTCTCATTTCTTCTGCGTACCACTGTACGTCTGTGACAAGTTGAAAGGTCCCACCGAGAGTCAAGACTGCAGATAAGGTTTCTGCAAAGCCTTGGTTCGTGAATCTCTTGTCTCTGTGTGATTTTTTGGGCCACGGGCAAGGAAAATTTGTGTACACTTGATCAACAGAATTATCAGTGAAGAATTCCCTCAAACCAAATCTGCCATCGGCAAGTACAACTCTTATATTCCTTAGAGATTCACTGTGTATCTTTTTCTGAGCTCTCACAAGAGATGTGATCGATGTCTCAAATCCAATGAAGTTGTAATCTTTCTGCTGCTTCGCAAGAGAAACAAGAAACTCGCCGCTACCAAAACCAATCTCAACGGCGAGTTTTCCTTTTGTCTGGAAAATCTCATGCCAGTTCAGAGGCATCGAATACTGTTGAGGCTTTATGAAGTACGAAAGAAAATCACAGTTCATCTTTCATCTCCCATTTACTTTTGTCAGAAAATACCTTGCGTGTGGTGCATATTCACTGTTTGGATAAATGCTCAGAAACGCTCTAAAAGCTTCTTTGGCTGTTGCTATGTCACCAGCTTCATAAACAGATAATGCCATGTAATAGTAGGCATCATCTTCAAAGTACAAACCAGTACCACTGAGAATACTCGAGACGTTGTTCAAAATGGTATAGGCATCTTGGTAGTAACCCGCTTTGTACAATCTGTATCCAAACAGCCAAAGTGACTTACTGAGTTCTGCGTCCAAATCCTTTGACAGCACAAGATTCAGTCTTTGCTGCTTACTCACGCTGGCAGCCAAGAGTTTAGTTAGTTCCTCCTTGAGTGCCTTCAGTTCTTCGGAGTTGGCGAATTTCATAGATTGAATCACTTCTAAAATTCTCTCAGCCGAGTTGGAGATTTGCTGGGAATTTCTGTCAATCTTTTCTTCCAAAACAAATATTCTCTCAAAATTCAAAAGAGAGTTTTTGATCTCGGCAACAGATGAATCAAGCTTGACGAACTGATCTTTCAGTTGCACTATCTCTGTATTCATACCCGACATCCTGCTCGACTGAGAAAGACTCAGAAAAACCCCAACGAGTGCTAATACAAGTGTGGCGAGAATACCAACTAATAAGACGATATCAGTGTTTGTAGACTTTGATACCTTTTCTGGTTTTGTAACCAAAAGTGGGTGAGAAGCATCGATCTTTTTGAGCGCTTCTTCGTAGATCTTTGCCCTTGCCTTATCCTTCTTGCGTCGTGCGAGCTCGAGTTTCAAGGCAATAGCTTCAGAAAGTTCAGGATACGCTTTTGAAACACTTTCAAGAATTGCCATTCCACCTTCGAAGTTGTTCTTGGAAATCTCTTCAAAGGCTTCTTTCACATCGTCAACATAGTCTGCTTTTACCCTTTCAACAGCTGTCTTGTAGAGGGTCTTGTACTCTTCTTTGCGTTCACCAGACAACCTTTCGTAGATCTTTGGCACCATTCTCCAGTTTCCAGACGCTGCTTCGAGTTCAAGGAGCAGATGTGGATACTCATCTTGGAAAAGGCTCAAGACAGCCCTTGCTCTGGAGAGTTGATTGTTTCTTATTAAATCCCTCACCACCCTCTCAACTACGTCGTTCAACTTTCCACCTCCTTTATGGCAGAAGGAATTAGATTTAGTAATTCACTCGTGAGCATTGTACCCTCCCTTGAATTATAATGCTCTGCGGCAACTCCATGCAAGTAAACTGCACTCACTGATGCGTCCTTTACATCCATTCCTTGTCCCACCAGACCGGCTATCATACCTGAGAGCACATCTCCTGTTCCCGCCTTAGCCAAAGATGAATTCCCAGTCAAATTGAAAAATGTACCGTTCACAGATGCCACCAGAGTAGTTGCCCCTTTCAAAACAACGACCACATTGTATTTACGTGAAAACTCTTCAGCAAGCACGTAGTTGTACTTTACTTCATTAATCTCTCTGTGGAGCAGTCTAGCAAACTCACCAGGGTGTGGCGTCAGAACAACAGGTGCGATGATCTTATCCAAAATCTGAGGTTTTCGGGCTAAACAGTTCAATCCATCGGCATCGATGATTACAGGTTTCCTGAGATTCACGATAAATTTCTCGAAGAACTCTATCGTATCTTCGTTACAAGTCATACCTGGGCCTATGACAACTGCGTCGGCGTCCTGTGCCATCTCGAGTGCCAGTTCTGTGTCTTCTCCTGTGAAGTGCTCATGGTTGATCGCCCTTGCCACGATACCTGGTTCTCGTGTAACTGCAATCGCACAAGCTGAAGGACTACTCAGAAGTTGAAGATATCCACACCCCACTCTCAAAGCCGCCGTACTCGTCAGAACAGCAGCACCAGGATAATCGATAGAACCAGCCACCACGAGAACCTTCCCATAACTCCCTTTGTGTGAGTCTCTGAGTCGTCTTGGCAAGAGTGATCTAACCAGTTGTTTTGTAATTATCTGTCTCTTGATCTGTTCAGACTCTCTCAAGAACCTCGGTATTCCTATACTCGCTACCTTGAGTTTCCCACACAACTCCCTACCGGGATACAGAAGGTGGCAAACCTTAGGAAGACCAAAGGTCACAGTCATGTCAGCCTGCACAGCTATACCGAGTACAGAACCAGTATCAGTCTCAATACCAGAGGGCACGTCAACAGAAACAACATACTTTGAGTACAGATTGACAAGCTTTATGATCTGCGATATCGGCTCTCGAACCTCTCCCCTCACTCCAATACCCAACAGAGCATCTACCACGATATCACTTTTTTTCAACAATTCTGCAAGTTCATCAGGGTTGATGTCTTTTGCAATCCTTCTAACATCAGCTCCCAGTGCCTTCAACCTTTTCAGATTCTCAACAGACTCAGGCGAGAGCTTTTCTTCGTCTCCTACAAAAACTGTGGTCACATAGTCTGTGTATTCAAGCAAATCTCGGGCTACGACAAAACCGTCTCCACCATTGTTACCCTGCCCGCACAGCACGAGGAAAGATTGGTTGGTGATGTCGCCAAAATTCTGCTCGATCGCAAGTACAACAGACAAGCCCGCTCGTTCCATCAACAGAGAAGATTGAATACCGAATTGTTCCGAACACACTTTATCTATCTCGCGCATCTCTTGTACCGTAACAACCTTCAAACTCTCACCTCACCCAGAAATACAAGAGTCTGTAGATTCTGTAATACGATTTGATCTTCAAAAGATACTCCTTGGCGATGACGTTTTGTGAGTCTACCCTCGCCGGTCCTGCATTGTATGCTCTTAAAGCCAAATCTATGTTTCCATCGTACAAATTTATCAAATAACGCAAGTACTCGATGCCAATCACTATGTTGTCAACTGGGGAGGTTATATCTATTTCTCCCGATATACCAGCCCTCTCACAAATCCATGCAGCTGTTTTTGGCATCAATTGCATCAGACCAACTGCTCCTGCTCGGGAGACGGCATCTTCTTTGAAGTTGCTCTCCACTTTTATCAATGACATAACCAAAAGAGGGTCCATAGACCCGCAGTTTTCCTTTACAACTGAATAATACCTCAACGGAAAAAACAAATATAAACACAGAACAGCCAATAATAGAAAAGCAAAAAATACAGCTTTCACTTCTACCACATCGATACGTATTTCTGAATAAAGATCATCACATAACCAGCTGGTGCGAGAAAGGTACCAAATGGTATCTTCTGCTTCATAGATAGTTTTCCTCTACTCTTTATTAGGGCATAAAGAATTGCACTCACAGAGGCAAAGATCAGTGTGTAAAATGATCCGACAATTCCAAGGCTCAGACTCAGTGCTGCCATTAAGATCACATCTCCTCCACCCATACCACCTTTGTAGGCAATCATCAGGATCAAAAGAAGTGCTGTCACAGCAGCGACACCGATCAAATTGAAAAGGTTCGCCCCGCTCAAGAACCACAAGACAAAACTTGCCAGTGCGACAAGAATCATCGTTGTATCTGGTATCAGCATGAATTCAAGATCTATGAAAGCAATGATCAGGGAACAAGAAATCAGCAATGACAGAGCCAAGAACTCTATGAAATGTGAACTTCTGTAAGAATTGAGCATATAGCAAAAACCGTTCACAAGTTCCACAATTGGATACCTTGGACTGATCTTAGCCTTACACTTTCTGCACTTTCCAGCTAACAGTATGTAGCTGATAATGGGTACATTGTCATACCATTCTATTCTCTGTCCACAATTTGGACAAATGGAATAAGCTGGTTTCACAATATTCAGATTCTTTCTCGGCAATCTATATATCACTACATTCAAGAAACTCCCGATCACAACGCCAAACAAAAAGCTCAAGAAATGCCACAAGAGCGCATCTCCTCCTCGGTCAAAAACTCAGAGAACAACTCTTTTTTGCCATATAGATACCACAGATTCTGATCCTTCATCTCTTGTATCAATTGTTTGGCACGTTCTACCTTTCCCTGCTTCACACACGCCAAAAAGAGTAGCAGCTTTAAGTGGGCTTTTGTCTTAGTGTCTTCAAGCATCTGACTGACTACTTCTTCTACTGCAGAATAGTTACCATGTCTGAGCTGAACGCGGCTCCACACTTCCACATCGTTTGCATAGACAGGTCTCATCTTTAGTATTCTTTCTTCCATTTCCTTGAACTGCTGCATCTTTCCAGCCATTTTGTAAGCCTCTGCTAATTCATAAATCGCAAGGATACTCTTAGGATCGATCTTCAAGAATCGCTCAAGAATATCGCACACCTTATCGTAAAGATTGGCTTTTCTATAAGCTTCTGCAAGCATGAAGTAAGTGAACTTGTTGTCCGGTGCATACTCTATCTCTCTCTCCCAATAAGAAGCTGCCTTCAAGTACTCTCCAAGGTTGTAGTAAGCCTCTCCAAGAGATGAGTATGCCTCCACGAGCCAAGGATCTATCTCTATGGCTTTATCTAAATACTTTATACCCTGTTCGAACTCACCTTTTTCGAGTAGCAACGAACCGAGTAATTCATACGCAGGAGCATAGTTCTTGTCGATTTCCAATATGTACTTTATTATCTTGAAAGCCACATCGTGAAGATCTTTATCGGCATAATCGAGCGCAAGATCATACAAACCACTCAAAGAAGCATGAACGAAATTCCTCGCCGAAATATTCTTTTCTTCTAACCACTCGAGCAGTTCCTCAAAACAAATCGGCTCATAAACGGTTTCATTCAGAAGTGTCACATGACTTTCTATATACTTGCAATCCTCTATAATCTTGGCGATGGAATTCTTATTGCCAAAATCTTGTTTCATTGACTGCCAGTCACCTTCGTACATCAAATCTCTCAACATTATTACAAAAGGTGTGTCCGTCGTGATCTCGATTTCACGTTCTTGCACTTCCAAGATGATCACCCTTTCCAAGCTTACCACTCCCTTGAAATATTCGCTTCACCTGTACTTTACATTATACCACTGTTTTTCAAAAAGTTCATCGTCTGTCAAATCTACTCATCAAACCCAATTCATGAGCAGTCGTCAAACCACCAACGATTATATTCGCATAATATGTGAAGAACCTCCACAAAAGCAAGGTTGCAACGGTATTCGGCCCAAAGAGAAAGCTGTAAAAAAGAACATACCCACTCTCTGAAGCTCCCATCGCACCCGGTGTAGGAACCAAAGACACAACCAAAAAGAGTACCATCTGAAATAAAACTGTACTCACATATGAACATTCTACATGGACAGATCTTGCAACGAAATACGTCATCGATATTCGCAACAGCATTTGAAGGAAAGTCGTCAAAAAGGCGACAGACAGAAGTGCCAAGTTGCTCATGGATTTCACCATACAAGCGTGAAACAGTTCTATTTGTCGCAGAGTCCTTTCAACGACCTCTGCCTGATTCTTGACGATCTTCAGGAAGCTCAAGGGTTTTATGAGAGACTTTACCAACCACTCAACCAAGGGTCTGTTGATCGAAAAGATCAGAAGAAAAAAGAGTACCGCTCCGTTCAAAATGAAACCAAAAAAGGCTAAAAATGCGAATTTGGTTATATTTTTCGAAAGTATGTCGTGAGCACCATAAACACCGAGGACACCCAAACAGGTTATGACCACTTGATAGACAATGAACCGTGATACAAAAAGTGCTGTTGCTTCACCGTATTCCACGCCTCGTTTGTTCATGAAGGCAATCTGCGCCGGCTGACCGCCCGTAGAAAAAGGTGTGATCGCTGAGAAGAAACTACCGATTAGAGTCGATTTGAAAAGATACCTTAGACTCACTTTTGTTCTATATGAAACTGCGAAGACCTTCACTGTAAGAGACTCCACAAACCAATCACCTATCAGTAGAAGAGAAGAAAGGATCAGCCAAGTTACCGAAACTCTCTTCAAAACCTTAATTGTTTGGGAGATGTCTGTAAAACCGGCTATCAGTATTATGATCAAAATGCTAATGGCAATGATCAAAAGCGATCTGATAAGTGTCTTTTTCAACTTCTACACCGTCCCAAAACAGCCTCGTATGTCTTCAGAAGTGAGTCACCAATGACAGAAAGATCTCTTTCAAGTGCCACCATTCTACCATTTGTCGCTATTTTCTCTGACAGATCTCTATCTTTCAGAAGAGTTCTTATAATCTGTTCAAATTCATCGTTTGAACGACCCTTCAAACAGTTCACACCGTTTTCCAACCAACCTTTGTAGACAGGTATATCTCGAACAACCACAGGACATTCACAGGAAAGCGCCTCAAGAACAACTATTCCCTCGTTCTCTTCATAGCTTGGAAAGAAAAAGATGTCTGCGGCAGAATATGCCCCGATTAGCTCTTCTTGCGGAATAAAACCTGGGAAGATCATGTTCTGTGGAGGATCTCTCAGTATTCTGCGTATATCCTTAGGAAGTAAAGCCAAAATTTTCGCACCGAACCAAATAAAGGTGACATCTTTCATCTTACTGGCAACTTCTACAAAATCCTGTATTCCTTTTCTCTTAAAAGGAAAACCAACCCCAAGCACTATTGGACCATTCAATGAAAATCTTTCTCTGAATTCTCGCGCTTTACAAAGGTTTTGCCTGAATATTTGAGTGTCTACACCATTTGATATGACGGTGCCTGGTACCTTTACACCGTGCCTTCTTATCACACTTTCAGTGTATTGAGTGGGAAAGATCAGATGATCCGCCTGCGCGTATTTTCTCGTGAGTGATCTACGTGACAATTTTGCGTAAAAATTGCTGAAGACAAAACTGTTTTTTATGTCCTCTGGAGTTGTGTGAACGTGCCATATAACTGGTATTCCCTTATTCTTGCAGTGTCTTACCACATTTTTGGCACCTGGTCCAACTGTGTTGACATGGGCTATATCGTACACGTCCTCCCAATCTTGAGTGAAATCTACTCCTACTCTGCTGAGGGCCTCGATCTGGTGCCTATAAGCTGTACCAATACCGGATTTTGATATCAATCTCGTAGCTTCGGCGTACAACAGCACCTTCACACATTATCACCTCAAGAGATGTTGCAAAAAATTCCCCACAGTGATAGAATTTTACCATGTATGGGTGCGTAGCTCAGGGGGAGAGCGCTTCCCTCACGAGGAAGAGGCCGCAGGTTCGATTCCTGCCGCACCCACCAACTATCCAACCTTTACCAATTTCAACCTATCTCCATATATCCTGTGAACCTTTTCAAATATGGGATGCCCCTTTGACTCTGAAATGAACCTTTCGGCATCCGCACGTGCCTTGAACAAAAGATCTTTATCTCTCACAAGATCGGCAACACGTAGCTCTGGTAACCCGTGTTGTTTCAATCCAAGAAACTCTCCTGGCCCACGTATTTTCATATCGTACTCCGCAACTTCAAAACCGTTCTTAGTCATAGAAAAATACCTGAGTCTTTCGAGAGCATCCTCTGCTACATTCCCTACCACCAGAAAACAATAACCTTGTCTTTCCCCCCGTCCCACTCTTCCTCTCAGCTGATGAAGCTGTGCCAAACCAAATCGCTCGGGATTCTCTATTAACATCACCGTAGCCCTTGGAATGTCTATACCCACCTCTATAACGGTTGTTGAAACCAACACATCGTATTCACCCTGTGCAAAACTCTCCATAACCTTATCTTTCTCTTGCTGACTCATTCTGCCATGGAGCAAACCAACCCTGAAATCTTTGAAAACCTCCTCAGAAAGATGTTCATACATCTGAGTTGCTGCCTTCGCCTGGACTTTGTCTGATTCCTCGATCAGTGGATAAACGACAAATACCTGTCCACCTTCTTTCAGTTCCTTTCTGATGAAATCGTGAACTTGATCGATCTTGGAAACAGAAGCAAGAATTGTTTTGACTTCCTTTCTTCCTGGGGGCATTTCGTCTATAACTGTTATGTCCAAATCGCCGTAGATGGTCAGTGCCAAGGTCCTTGGAATTGGTGTCGCTGTCATGACGAGTGTATCAAGTGCCTTGCCTTTACTGACAAGCGCCTCTCTTTGCTTGACACCAAATCTGTGCTGTTCGTCTATCACCACGAGTCCAAGATTCGAGAAGTTAACATCTTCTTGAATGAGTGTGTGTGTTCCAACCACAACAGAAATCTCTCCTGTTGAAAGAAGGTGTTTTATTCTATCTTTCTCTTTTGAAGATGTTTCACCCAAGAGAAGAGCAGTTCTCATTCCAAGATCCTCAAAGGCTGGGGCCATTCTCCTGTAGTGCTGTATTGCAAGAATTGAGGTTGGAGCCATTACGGCAGATTGAAATCCCGCTTCGAAGTTATCGATTATAGCCAGCTGTGAAACAACAGTCTTTCCAGAACCAACATCGCCCTGAAGAAGTCTGCTCATAGGTTTGCTACTCACCATATCTTGTCTTATTTGCTGATGGGCAAGAGTTTGAGAGTTCGTTAACTTGAAGGGTAAGTTTTCCAGAAACCTCTGAGCGAGTATTCCTTCGATCTTCTTCGGGATGCCTCCTATTTGCTCAAATGACTTTCTTGACATCAATAGAGCGAGTTGCATCAAGAAGAGTTCTTCGTATGCAAGTCTTTCGATTGACTTCTTCAGTTGGTAGATACTCTTTGGAAAGTGCATTCCTTGAAGTGCTGTGGAAATGCTGAACAGTTTTCTCCGTTCCATCAATTCTGTGGGTAATTCGTCTTGAAAATGACAGACACATGAAAGATTCTCCCGGACGATCTTACGCAGTTCCTTCTGACTAATTCCTTCTGTCAATGGGTAGACTGGCAGAATCTCAAGTGCTGGAGAACTATCGTACAGTTCAACCTCTGGGTTGAGAATCTCAGTTGTGCCAAACTGACCATGTTTTGCAGTTCCTGTCACGTAAACCATTTTATTCTTCATTGTTTGCAGAATCTTTTGAAGGAATTCCTGATTGAACCACTTTAAAAGAATCTGGTTGACACCATCGCTGAGCACGGCAGCAGTGATCGTTACAGAACTAATTCTCTTGGTCTCAACACTCAGCAACTTCCCATAGGTAGTGATTTTTTCTTCAGGACGAATTTCAACTATTGGAACTACACGCCTTCTGTCTTCATAGTCACGAGGAAAATAAAAGATCAAATCTCCGAGTGTAGAAAGGCCAAGCTTTTTCAGGGTTGCCTCACGCCTCGGTCCAACACCCTTTGCATACTTTATTTCACGCTCTGGTTGCTTCGCTTCAAAGCATTCTGGCTTTGAGACCAGATACTGTTCCTGAAAGCGTTCTATCATACCAAAGCAGTTTTTCAATCTTTTCAGCGTTCTTTCTTCATCGAGGCTATCAATGGCTTCGATGTACTCCGAAAGTTGTTTCAGTCTTTCTGAAACCTCGACTTCCTGCAGAATGGGATCGGCTATTTGTTCATATCTTTCCTGCATATTTTCAATCAATTCACTTTTCTTCATCTGTTTAGCAATCACTTTGCGCAGGTCTTCTTGAAGGAGATTTAGAAATTCTTCAACGAGAAGTGGACGCATTGTCGACGATGCTCTCCTTCTAAAGTGAGACAAAACCAGAGACTCTCATGTCAATAAGCCTCTGAAGTGAGAAGAGTATGGTGAAAACAATTACCAAGATCACTAAGCTTGCAACTATCAATGAGCCTTTTCTCATTCGATATAACCAATGTATGGCAGATTTCTGTATTTTTCTTCAAAATCAAGACCATAACCGACTAAGAAAACGTCCTTCACCTTGAAGCCTACGAAGTCAATTGGTATACCGTGTTGGTACTTTTGCTTTTCTATCAAAGCTGCGATCTTCAAATCTGCCGGCTTGTATTTTTTCAAATAAGATAGTATATATCGGAGCGTATTTCCGGTATCGACGATATCCTCTACAACAAGAACATACTTGCCTTGGAGCGTTTCATCAACCCAGGATTTGACCCTTATCCTGCCGGTTGACTCCGTTCCCGCATAACTTGAAACATGCACAAATGAGTAATTGACATCCATACCAATGTTCAGAACGAGTTCACTGAAAAAATGTACCGACCCCTTGAGAACACAAATCGCGTTGAGAGATTCTGTCTTATCTTTATAATATGACTCGATCTCTTTCGCCATTTGCTTGATCCTCTCGCGCACAGCTTTTTCGTCGAAAAGCGTCTTCAGTTGCACCGAATGCCTCCCTTCAGATACTCAATACATAGATCGTTCTATCCTGTTCTCTGATTTGTGCACCAAACTCCAAGAGATTGCTGCCTATATACTTTACATTCTCGCACAATTTCGTAAATTCTTCAACCGGTGCGATATCGAATTTTATGTATCTAGTCTTGAAATGCATCGGTATCGCCACATGTGGTTGAAGCTGATCGAGCACCTTTTTGGCTTCGTTGGGGTCTATGGTAAAGCTTCCACCGACTGGTAAAAACAGCACATCTACAGGCTTGAGTTGATCAACCTGCGGTTGGCTTAGAACGTGGCCGAGATCACCGAGGTGCACTAATCTAAAACCTTCAATTTCAAAGACAAAAACGATGTTCTGTCCCCTCTTGACACCAGACTCAGAGTCGTGAAAGGTCTTAATCCCAGTAATTTTGGCACCTCTGAATTCATGAAAACCTGCTTCTTTGATTACTTCGAATTTTCCCTTTATCAAGTGATGTGCGTTATGGTCGAAATGTTGGTGACTTTCGGTGATCAGATCTACCATCACATTGGGCACCTTGTATCCAACAGAACTGTCGAAAGGATCGGTGAGGATTCGAAGCTGCGAACTCTCGATCAAGAAACACGCATGGCCAAACCATGTGATCTTCATTGCAACACCCCCTTGGTTAGAGATCAAAACCACTCTGCTTTATCCACAATGGATTCTTCACTCACTTGAAATACACTTAGCTGTCGATTTCACGAAAATGGCACAAGTTCGATCTTTCTCAGTTATCACTTTTTATAAATTATACCAGCTGCAGGCACAGATCTTTCAAACCACCTTGGTAGCAATCATAAGTAACGATTGCTATACGATTTAATAACTATGGTATTTAGCATCCTTATAGTGCGTTACACCAAGAGTTATCTCACTCATCAAAATATCACAGCATCCCTTGACAAACCGTTTGGGAGTGCATATAATGAAATTGGAAACTCTTGGGAGGTGAAACGATGAGTGAAAGAGAATACGTTGTTGGTATCGATTTGGGTACAACAAACTCGGTAATAGCATGGATGAAACCAGATGGTTCGATCGAGGTTATACCCAACGCTGAAGGATCAAGACTAACTCCTTCAATAGTTGCCTTCACCAAAGCTGGTGAAATAATCGTGGGTGAACCAGCCAAAAGGCAGATGATTCTCAATTCTGAGAGAACAGTCAAGTCTATAAAGAGAAAGATGGGTAGTGATTACAAAGTCAAGATCGACGACAAGCAATACACTCCTCAACAGATAAGCGCATACATTCTGCAAAAGATGAAAAAGGATGCCGAACAATATCTAAATGGAAAGATCAAGAAGGCTGTCATCACTTGTCCTGCATATTTCAATGACGCTCAGAGACAGGCAACCAAAGAAGCTGGTCAGATCGCCGGCTTCGACGTACTCAGAATCATAAACGAACCCACTGCAGCCGCACTCGCATACGGTCTTGACAAGAAGAAAGAACAAAAAGTCTTGGTCTACGATCTCGGTGGCGGTACCTTTGATGTCTCCATCCTCGAAATAGGCGAAGGTGTGATTCAGGTGGTAGCGACCTCTGGAAACAACCACCTTGGAGGAGACGACTTCGACCAAAGAATTGTTGACTGGATGGCAGAGGAATTCAAAAAACAACACGGGGTAGATCTCAGAGAAGACAGACAAGCACTCCAAAGGCTCAGAGACGCAGCTGAAAAAGCGAAAATAGAGCTTTCGAGTAAGCTTGAAACTGATATTAGTCTTCCTTACATAACTGCGACTTCATCAGGTCCATTGCACCTTGAGATGAGGCTTACAAGATCTCTCTATGAGTCTCTGGTAAAAGATCTCTTCGACATGACCAAAGGACCTGTAGAAAAAGCACTGAGTGACGCAAAGCTCTCACCGAAAGACATAGATGAAGTCATTTTGGTCGGTGGCATGACTCGATCTCCAATGGTTCACAAGATCATACAAGATATCTTTGGTAAAGAACCAAATAAGAGTGTCAATCCAGATGAAGCAGTTGCAATCGGTGCGGCGATTCAAGCGGCAATCCTTGGTGGAGAGGCAAAGGAAAAGGACATAGTTCTGGTAGACGTCACGCCACTCACACTCGGTATCGAAGTCAAAGGTGGCTTGATGGAACCTATCATACCCAGAAACACAACAATACCAGTCAAGAAAAGCAAAGTTTTCACAACTGCAGAGGATTACCAAACAGAGGTTGAAGTCAGAGTCTACCAAGGCGAACGAACGATGGCAAGAGACAACATATTCCTTGGCAGCTTCAGATTGGTGGACATACCACCGGCACCCAGAGGTGTGCCACAAATAGAGGTAACCTTCGACATAGACAGTGATGGAATAGTCAACGTTTCAGCAAAAGATCTGGCATCTAACAAAGAACAATCAATGGTTGTGACTGGTAGGCACAAACTCAGAGAAGACGATATCAAAAAGATGATGGAAGAAGCACAAAAGTACGAAGAGCAAGACAGGAGAAAACGTGAAGAGGTCGAACTAAAGAACAAAGCAGACGATTTGGCTTACAGTGTCAGCAAACATTTGAAGGAACATGGAGAAAAATTGCCAAGCGATCTCAAATCTAAACTGGAGGAACTTGTCAAAGATCTCAGAGAAGCCATAAACAAAGACGACATTGCCAGAGTAAAAATGCTCTTCGACGATTTGCAGAAGGAGAGCATGAAAATAGGTCAGTACATGTACGAGAATGTCAGAAAAGAACAATCTAGTTCACAATAAAAACTTTTGAGAGGAGGGGTCTTCATGTTGCTCGAAAGGCGTGAGGATTTCATGAAACCATTCAGAGAGCTTCAACGTGAGATCGACAGAATCTTTGAAGACTTCTTCACTCCTGTGACTCGTAAAAGTACAGTCTATTCATACCTACCAGATATCGATGTCTACGAGACAAATGATTCCGTAGTCATCGAGGTAGAAGTCCCAGGAATGGACAAAAAAGACTTCGAAGTAAAGGTCGAAGATGGTCTCTTAAGAATCAGCGGAGAGAAGAAGCTTGAGCGAGAAAAGGAAAACAGAAACTACAAAGTTGTGGAAAGGTGTTACGGTAAATTCGAAAGAACTCTGTCGTTGCCCGAGTATGTCGAAGCCGACAAAGTCAAAGCAAAATACGAAGATGGTGTCTTGACAATAACTTTACCAAAGAAAGAAGACAAGAAAGCCAAGGTTGTAGATGTAAAAGTTGAATGAAACTCGGGGCGGGCAACCGCCCCTTTAATTTGGGAGGTGATACAATGATCGATTTCAAAGACTACACAGAGAGTGCTCAGCGCGTGCTTGCCTCCGTTCAAGATATACTCAGTAGGTTTTCACAGAATCAAATGTCATCTGAACACATCCTGCTGGCAATACTTGAAGACGGAGAGAACGCCGCGGTGGATATTCTGAGAAAAATAGGTGTGAGTATAGACACTCTGAGGGATGAAACCTCTTCCTTCGTCAGTAGATATGGTGTCAGGGATAGAAACATTACACAACCTGGTTCACTTGCACAAGTTTACATAACACCAGATGCGAGATATGTTCTTGAAGAAGCTCGTAAAGAGGCAAGAAGAATGGGAGATGAGAAGGTTGGCACAGATCATTTGTTGCTTGGAATGATTCTCGCTCCAAGTTCGATGACCTATAGACTTCTTTCAAGACATGGAGTTACACCAGACAAAGTCTATGAAGCCATTAGGGAACTGCGAACCAGCGGTAAAACCGCTGAAGATGAAAATGTGGATGTGCTTTTCAAATTCACCGAAGATCTCACGAAGCTGGCAAAGGATGGAAAATTGCTACCAGTAATTGGCCGTGAAAAAGAAATTCTCAGAACTGTTCAGATCTTGGGCAGAAAGTTTAAAAACAATCCTGTTTTGATCGGTGATCCTGGCGTTGGTAAAACTGCTATTGTTGAGGGACTTGCACAAAAAATCGTTGCTCAAGAAGTACCTCCTTTCCTGAAGAACAAAAAGATTCTCAAGCTTGACATGGGAAGGATCATCGCAGGCACGAAATTCAGAGGAGAGTTCGAAGAAAGGATGAAAAAGTTAATAGATGCTTTGAGGAAAAATGTAGGTCAGTACATACTTTTCATCGATGAGCTCCACACTGTGGTGGGAGCAGGCGCAGCAGAAGGAGCCGTTGATGCTGCAAACCTACTCAAACCAGAACTTGCACGTGGCGAAATGCAGGTTATAGGTGCTACAACCCTTAATGAATACAGAAAATACGTTGAAAAAGACAAGGCGCTCGCTCGAAGATTTCAACCGATCTTAGTTCCTGAACCTTCAGTTGAGGACACCATAGAGATACTCCGTGGCATCAAGAAGGAGTTCGAAAAGCACCACAACGTTCAAATCACAGATGATGCCCTTGTCGCCGCCGCCAAATTGAGTGCAAGGTACATAACAGACAGATTTCTGCCTGACAAGGCAATCGATCTGATAGACGAGGCTGCCTCTGGGCTCCGTCTACAGGGTGATGGTAAGGTCGTCAATGAGAACGAGATAGCAAAGATCGTCGAACTTTGGACGGGTATTCCTGTTTCGAGAATGCTTGAATCTGAAAGGGAAAAACTTATGAACCTTGAACAACTACTCCACAAGAGAATCATCGATCAAGAGGATGCTGTGAAAATAGTATCACAGACCATAAGAAAGGCAAGGGCAGGTTTGAAGGATCCAAAAAGACCAAACGGCGTCTTCTTGTTCTTGGGTCCGACTGGTGTTGGAAAAACAGAATTAGCTAAAGCTCTCGCTGAAGTTCTCTTTGGTAGTGAGGACGCCCTAATAAGAATCGATATGAGCGAATATACCGAGAAACACACCGTAAGCAGATTGATAGGTGCTCCACCAGGTTACGTGGGCTACGAAGAGGGCGGACAACTCACAGAACAGGTGAGAAGAAGACCATACAGCGTTGTACTGCTCGACGAAATAGAAAAGGCTCACCAAGAGGTTTTCAATGTACTGCTTCAAGTCTTTGATGATGGCAGATTAACAGACGGCAAGGGTAACACAGTCGATTTCAAAAACACCATCATAATAATGACAAGCAATATCGCAAGTGAGCAAATACTCGACGCACTCGAAGAAGGCTTGACAGACTTAACTGGGCTCATCGAAGAAGAGATGAAAAAGTACTTTAAGCCCGAATTCATAAACAGGATCGATGCGGCAATCATTTTCAAGCCGCTCTCAATCGAACACATGAAACAGATCGTTGAACTACAACTCGAAAAAGTCTCGCAGAGAATTCAAGATCAAAAGAGAAGGATCGAGATCACCGAACAAGCAAAAGACTACCTTGCCAGACGTGGCTACATACCAGCAATGGGTGCAAGACCATTGAAACGAGTTATAGAAAACGAAATAGAAGCTCCATTAGCAGACAAAATCATATCAGGAGAGTTTAAAGAAAACACCAAGATCCTCGTAGATGCAGACGAATATGGAATAATCTTCAAAGAGGGGCATTAAAGCCCCTCATATTTTTGCCACCGACTGTCTCTCAACAAAATGAGCTTTCAGAACGGTCTTACTGATCTTCCCACCGTGCATTATCTTGTCAAGCAACAAAGTCGCTGCGATCAAACCCATCTGTTCAGGTTCTTGCGCTACACAGGTGATTGGAGGATCAAAGATCTGGTTCCAGTATGAGTCGTCAAAAGATACAACAGAAAGATCTCTTGGCACTTTCAATCCAAAGTCCTTCACTGCCTTCAAAACACCGAGCATCATCAAATTGTTCCCAACGATCAAAGCTGTTGGCTTCTCCTCCATCGCAAAGAGCTTTCTTGCAGCTTCGTAACCACCTTCTTGAGTCGACCTACCATCGACGATCCATTTTTCTCTCACCACAATGCCAAGCTCTGAAGAGGCTTTCAGAGCGCCTGTGAGTCTCATTCTGCCCGTGAAAGACCTTTCACGAAGCGTGACAATTCCCAAAGTTTTGTGTCCACATCTGTAAAGGTACTCTACAAGATCTCTCACGCCAGATTCGTTGTCTGTAATCACGTAACTTGTCTCTACATCTGGTACCAATCTATCGAAAAAGACAAGTGGTATCTTGCTTTCGAGTATCTTCGAATACAGCGATTTGTTACCCCCAGAATCAACAGGTGCAGCTAAGATGCCTTCAACTCTTTGACTGACGAGCGTCTTCAGATTATCTGTTTCGTGTTGAGGGTTTTCATCGGTTGAGCACAAAAGCAAATGATAACCAACAGGATTGAGAACCTTTTCCATCGCTCGAACGATTTGCGCAAAAAAAGGGTTGGCTATATCTGGTATCAAGACTCCCACTATCTTAGTTTTCCCCTTTTTCAAGCCCATGGCAGCCATGTCGGGTGAATAACCCATATGCTGGGCTGTTTTTATTATCCTTTCCCTTAGTTGCTCGCTCACCCCAGGCTTTCCGTTCAAAGCCCTTGAAACTGTCGAGGCATTCACACCAATAACTTTGGCGATATCTTTGATCTTTATCTTCAATCGTCACACCTCTGTTTCATGGAAATCTTGCAAGCAGCAACCTTCTCGTTTTTATTCTACCCCATTTCCAGAACCGCTCAATCTCGATATCTCTCCCATTGAGTCCATTTTCGGCAAATAACATCTCAAATCTCTTGATTTCTCACTCTTGCGCCAAATTTCTTGGCTTGCTTTTTTATATTTCAAGAGTTATGCTAATTTTGGATCACGCAAACGAATGCGTTGCTGTTCTAAGAAGGAGGTGTTACTGTTGAAAAGAAAGGTCGGCATTCTCACCTTTTCGGACGGCAGAGAGTATGTGAACAAAGAACTCGTAGAGATAAACAAGAGCTTTGAAAGAACCCTTGCAGATGCACTCGAATCTACTGGAGAGATAGAGGTCATCACAGCAAATCGGATAATTCACAAGCCATCAATCGCCAAAGAAGAAGCTGTTTACTTGCGAAACAAAGGCGTCCAGATGACGATTTTCAACTATGCAGTTTGGGCATTTCCACACTTCAGTGTTATCGCGAGCAAGTTTGCCCCAGGACCATTCTTGCTCTTTGGAAACATCAATCCGAAATATCCTGGAATGGTGGGAATGCTCGCCGCTGCTGGCGCACTCGACCAAGACGGTACTCAAACTCACAGAGTTTGGGGAGATGTCAGAGATCCTTTAGTGCTGAAGAAGATTCTATCCTTTGTCCGTGCGGCGACTGCTAAGAATCTTCTAAGGGGACAGAGATACGGTCTTTTCGGTGGCCGATCGATGGGAATGTACACCGCGGTGCCTAACGTTGATCTGTGGAACAAACTCTTTGGTATAGACATAGAACACATAGATCAATTAGAGATCATTGAGAAGAGCAAGGATGTTCCAGATGAAAAAGCAAAAGATGCAAGAGAATGGCTTGAAAAAATGGTGAAGAAGATTCATTACGATGGTAAACAACTCACACCAGAAAAATTAGAGCTCCAGATCAAAAGCTATTACGCGGTTAAAAAGATGTGCCAAGAACTCGAACTGGATTTCATTGGCATCAAAGCACAACCAGAACTGACAGAGCACTTTGTGACAATGGATCTCACAGAAGCCATTATGAACGATCCATATGACTTCGATGGTCCAAAGGAACCAACTGTGTGTGCAACTGAGGCAGACTCAGACGGTGCTCTAACTATGCAGATACTAAAACTCATTTCCAACCAACCTGTTCTGTTCGCAGACGTGAGGCATTATGACTTTGAAGATGGATTTTTCGACCTGTGCAACTCTGGTGAACACGCAACCTTCTTTGCGGCGAAATCCTACGATCCGGCAGTGAATCTGGCAAAGGTGGAACTCTATCCAGAAAGCTTCTACTTTCCAGCTGGAGGAGCTTCTGTGAGGCACATCGCAGCACCTGGTGAGGTTACATTGGCTCGTCTCACACGCAAGAACGGTGAATATGTTATGACGATCATCAAAGGTGAATTTCTCGATTTTGGCGAAGAAAAGAACGAACAAAAGGCTGCAAACACACAGATCGAATGGCCACATGCTTTTGCACGTCTGCACGTCTCTGTTGACGAATTTCTGGCAACATATGGATCAAACCACATTCATGGAGTTTATGGAGATTATGTGAACGAATTGGTAGAGTTCTGCAGACTTTGTAAGATCCAGCATGTTGTCCATGCTTAACGTGGGAAGGAGGGATTGGTGTGAGAAGGTTACTCTTTGTTTTGATTTTCCTACTTGCCATTCAATTTGTCATGGCAACTCCAAAGTACACCCTAAGGTTTAACACGGTGGCAGCTCCAGCGCAACCACAAGTTCTTGCAATGCAGAAATTCGCCGAGATAGTCGAGGAGCTCAGCTCTGGCGCAATCAAAGTCGAGGTATACCATTCTGGACAGTTAGGAGATCAGAAAACCGGGTTGCTGGCTGTAATGCGTGGAGATCTCGAAATGGCTGGCGATGGTTCACCTTCTTGGTTTGCAGACCTTGGTGCAATGCCAGAATTCGGAGTCTTTGAAGCCGCATATGTCTTCAAAGA
Organism: Pseudothermotoga sp. U03pept; assembly: GCF_051235805.1. Taxonomy (NCBI): domain Bacteria; kingdom Thermotogati; phylum Thermotogota; class Thermotogae; order Thermotogales; family Thermotogaceae; genus Pseudothermotoga; species Pseudothermotoga sp. U03pept. The sequence goes on from NZ_JBPNXV010000003.1 coordinate 65,608, forward strand.
TCTGGACCACATGTATCGCGTGATGAGCAGTAAGATGGTTCAAGATATGTTCGACAAGTTGGCGGCTAAGACAGGCTTGAGAGTACTCGATGTTTGGTATCTCGGCACACGTGAGCTGAACTTGGTAGAAAAGGTCGGTCCAGTGAAGAAACCAGAACAGCTCAAAGGCGTGAAGCTCAGAATGCCAAACAACAAGACATTCCTTGACATGGGTAAGGCACTCGGAGCCAACCCAACACCCATGGCGTTCGGTGAAGTTTATCTGGCTCTGAAAACCGGAACGATCGATGGTCAAGACAATCCTCTGCCAACTGATCTTTCTGCAAAGTTTGTAGAAGTCACAAAGTACATCGTTTTGACAGACCACCAAATAGGAATGATCTGCCCAGTGATAAACGAAAAACTCTGGCAGAGCATGCCTGAAGAGTACAGAGTCTACATCAAGAAGGCAATGGAAGTCGCAAGAACGTTCATGAATTACACCGTTCTGGAGCAAGAAGCCAAACTCCTCAAACAATTCGTTGACGAATACAAGATGGAGATTGTAGTCCCAGACAAGGCAGCATTCATGAACAACGCAAAACAGTTCTACAGTCAACCTGAATTTGATAAACTTTGGGGCGAAAAGATGTACGAGAAGATCCAAGGAATGTGATTTTCCCCGCCAGGCTCCAAGCCTGGCGGAGTTCTAAGGGGTGTTCTCATGAAACGCGTTCTTAAGATCTTCTCAGATGTACTTCAAATACACATTCCAGCAATGAGTATGTTTGTTCTCACTTCAAGCATGTTTCTGCAAGTCATCTTGAGATATGGTTTCAAACATCCTTCACCAGAGCTGTTTGAGATCTCTTCGTACAGCTTTGTTTGGACTGTCTTGCTTGGAGCAGCTCTTGCAAACAAGTATAAAAACCACATCAAATTCGATGTTATTTACAATAAATTCTCACAGAAAGCCAAGTGTATTATCGACATAATCTTCGATAGTTTCTTCAGTATTCTCTTGCTGATCTCACTTTTTCCTGTTGTCAAGCAATCACTGTGGTACAAAATCATAAGATCAGAAGTTCTGGGTATACCCTGGACCTATCTGGTGATCTGCTTGCCCATAATGATGGTCCTGATCACGATGCAGAATGTATCATCCGTCTACAAGAACCTTCGCAAGCTGATTGAGAAGAGAACAGAAAAGACGGAGGAATCAAAATGGCATTGATGGTCTTTCTGATAATCTTTGCTTCGACCTTCGCATTTGGCTATCCGATTGCCTTTGGCATGCTCGCAGGTGGTATCGTCTACTTCATTGTCAAGGGTTTGAGTTTAGCAAATCTCCTGGACATGTTGGTGATAAATCTTTCAAACCAAACTATTCTGATAGCCGTTCCTCTCTTTGTCCTTGCTGCAAATATTATGAACGACACTGAGATTACAACCAGACTCTTCGATTTCGTTCGAAAATCCTTCGGCAGAGTCCGTGGTTCATTAGGTTATGCAAACATAGTTGCAAGCATCATCTTTGCAGGAATGAGTGGCTCGCAACTTGCAGATGTTGCAGGTCTTGGAAATATAGAGATAAAAGCCATGAAAGACGCCGGTTACGATGGTCCATTTTCTTGTGCAGTGACAGCCGCCTCTGCAACGATTGGACCCATCATACCGCCGAGTATACCTATGGTGCTGTACTCGATGTTGTCTGGCGCTTCGCTCGGCTATCTTTTCTTGGCAGGTTTCTTACCTGGATTACTGCTTGCAGGATTGGAAATGCTCATGGTCTATGTACTATCGGTGGTGAGAAAGTACCCCGTTGGTGATAAAGTCTCACTTCGAGTTCTGTCAAAGTCCTTTTTGAGCGCACTGCCTGCATTACTTGCCCCTGTCATTCTCTTGGTGGGCTTGTACACAGGCATCTATACTCCAACTGAAGCAGCTGCAGTTGTAGTGGTATACTCCATCATCGTGAGTTTTTTGATCTACAAGACACTCGGACTGAAAAAGCTCTACAAGATACTCGTTAAATCAGCTCAAGATGTAGGTTACATAAGCATCATGGTAGCTGCTGCACAAATCGTAAGCTACATAGTGACGAGAGAAAAGGTCGCTGTGGCACTCACAGAATTCTTCACCGGAACAGGACTCGTTTCCAACCGCATCCTGCTCCTTGCAAGCATAAATGTTCTTTACTTTGTGCTCGGTATGTTCATTGATGCCTCGGTCACGATCTTGGTTGTAATACCTATGCTGCTGCCACTTGTTAAAGCAGCAGGTATAGACTTAGTACACTTTGGTGTTATGAGTGTCCTCAACATAATGATTGGTCTCGATACACCTCCTTATGCTCAAACTGGGTTCATCACCAGTGCAATCGGTGGTGTGCCAGTCAAAGAGGTCTTCAAAGAAATGTTCAAATTTTGGATACCAATAGAGGTCTTGTGTCTTGTACTCGTGACATACTTTCCAGAGATCTCTTTGTTCTTGCCGCGCCTCTTTGGCTATAAAGGATGAGAGGAGTGATCGAAAGATGAAAGATTTCACTAAGTTTGGCAGAATTCTGGTCCCAATGATAACACCCTTCAAGAAAATCGATCAATCTGTGGACTACAAAACAGCAAAGATGGTTGCCCGTTACTTGGTTGAAAAAAAGCTCTGTGATTCCTTGATAATAGCTGGTACTACAGGTGAGTTTTACACACTCAGCTTCAAAGAACGAGTCAAACTCTTTGAACAGATCAAGGAGGAGTTAGGCAACAAGATTTCATTGATTGCTGGAGTGGGAGCAGTCTATGTTAAAGAAGTAATAGAGTATACAAAGATGGCTGAAAAACTCGGCTACGATGCGGTCATGGTTGTTGCACCTTACTATTGCAAGCCCGAGCAGGAAGGAATCTTTGAACACTTCAAACAGATTGCACAGAGCACTTCTTTGCCCGTGATGGTCTACAACATACCTCTCTTCACCGGTGTGAACATCGAGCCACAGACACTCGCAAAGCTTTCAGAAATCGAAAAAATCTTTGCTATAAAGGACGAAGCTGGTATAAACCCACTTCAAGCAACTGAGTATGCAAGAGCAACCAAGGGGAAACTACCAGTATACTCTGGTGATGACACCATGGTCCTTCAGGTACTCTTACAAGGTGGTGTGGGGGTTGTAAGTGGTGGTTCACACATAATCGGTGATTTGATGAGAGATATGATAGAGTCATTTTTGAAGAACAGGATCGATGAAGCAAAAGAAATCTACCAAAAACTCTTCAACGTCTTTGTGGCTTTTCGCGGCTTGAAAAATCGAATAAATCCAACGCCGATGATCAAAGCTGCCTTTGAAGTACTGACTGGCTTGCCAACATCCACACCAAGAATGCCTCTTCTTCCAGCCACAGAAGAGGAATTGAATATGATAAAAACCGTCTTAAAAAAGATCGGAAAGATATAAAGGAGGTTCATCATGAAGAGACTTTCAGGTGTAACGGTAGCGGCTTTAACTCCACTTTCCAAGGATGGTACACTGGTGGATAACCAAGCGATCAAAGAGTACGTTGATTTCTTAGTCGAAAAAGGTGTTCATGGCATCTTTGTACTCGGCACAACAGGAGAAGGCTTGCTTCTAACATTAGAAGAGAGAAAAAAGGCACTGGAAAGTTTTGTAAAAGCCGTACAGAAGAGGGTCACACTGATCGCCCACTGCGGTGCTTTGAGAGTCGAAGAAGTCTCTGAGCTTCTTGTGCACGCAAAGGCAGTTGGGGCAGATGGGGCAGCAATAGTTTCACCATTTTACTACAAATACCGCCCTCAAGAGATCGTGGAGTTCTTCCTTCAGACATCAAAGAGGGTAGATGGTCTGCCCATATATCTGTACAACATACCCGGCTTGACTGGAAATTGGATCACACCAAAGATCGCCGAAGAAATTCATAAGAGAAACCCAAACTTTGTGGGAATAAAAGACAGCAGTGGAGATTTGCTTCACATTCTTTCTTTGATCAACGACAGTCCTGCCGACTTCGACGTAGTCGTAGGCTGCGATAGAGCCTTCTTGACAGTCCTTCAGATGGGTGCAAAGGGGTGTGTATCTGGACCTGCGGCAGTCTTTCCCGAATTCTTTGTAAAACTCTACACACAATTTACCTCGGGTGATATTGCAGGTGCAAAAGAAACACAGAAAAAACTGACCAAACTTTCGCTTGCTCTGGGAGATGGTGCAAGCATTCCTATGCTCAAGATGGCACTCAGTTGGCGCGGCGTGAAAACAGGTTCTTGCAGATCACCACTCAGATTTTTGGAAAAGGATGAAGCAGAGAAGTTCAAAGATTCTCTGACAAAGGTGCTCACAGAGGTAGGCCTAAGCTTTTGAGAGTAATCATCTAAGATGAAGATGCTACATGAGGGCAAAGCATTCAATTTCTCAAGCTCTTGCCCTCATGTAGCCCATCGATGTAGCATATTGAATCGACCTTGTCCAGCCAGAACAATCTCCTATGACATGTAAGTTTTTGATCACATCGTTACTGAATTTGTTAGAGTAAAACTTTACCTCGACTGCATACAGTAGATTATCAAAGTACGCCACACCGTTTATAACCTTGTTTAAGTTTTCTATGAAATCCACCAGAGATTCTCTGATCTTTGAAGGAAAGACCAAATTCGCATCCCCTAAAATGAAACTGCTTTCATCGAGGGTGGGCGAAACTCTACCCAATCTTTTTGTTCTCCTGTAGTCTTTGAAATCTCCATAAGTCTGAAGCAAAACCTTTCTGTCATCTCCAGCAAGGATGTTTGCAAGTTTTGCAAGGTTTTTCCCATAACCTGTTGGATCTTTAAAAGGTTCTGTGAACCTTGTGGTGACCAATACAGCAAAATTTGTGTTTTCTGTCTTGTGGTGTGTGTCTGAATAGCCGTTGACCGTCGTGAAATCTTCGTACCTTTCCAAGGTTACCTTACCAGAGGGATTCTGACAGAACAACCTGCACATGTAACCAGTGCTGGCTTTGTACCTGACCTTGACCTCATACATCTCAAAAAGCTTCTCCATGACATGATCTGGTAGCTCATATCTGACACCTATATCAACGTAATAGTTCTCTTTCACAAGATGTGGGTATCTCTCCTTGATCTTGTCCATCAACCTGTGCCCACTTCTTCCCACTGCAACAACCAGTTCATCAAAAAACTCTTCACCTTCGTCGGTAAAGACTTTGAACCTTTGACCAATTTCTATTTCCTGCACAGCAGTGTTGAAACGAAACTCGATGTTCTTGAAAGAAGAAAAGTACTGAAACAAGTTGTTGTTTGTCTGTTTCAGTACATCTGTACCTAAGTGAAAAAAGTATGCCTTCACAGGCTCAAAACCATGATGATAAAACAATCTATAACTTTCTTCATCAGCGAAAGATTCTCCAAATTCAATCTTCTTACCGTCTTTTTCGAAAGATTTAAGATACTCAATCACATTTGACCTATCATGCAAGGTTGGTCTGTAGCCCGAATGAGTCAGGTAGAATTCCACCACCTTCTGCTGCACGTCAATGGGAACATCGATCTCACCGCCCATGCCTTTTGATATGAAGATCTTGCCGTCCATTCTCACACCGGAAATCGTGTTGTGCATGTGGTCTTTACCCTTCTCAAAGATGCTTACAGAGTAATCTTTAATCCTACCTGTCTCTATTAGACCTTCCAGAAAACCTATCGCAGCGGCACCAAAACCTACGACTGCCAACCTCTTCATCTAATCCCTCCAAGCGACCTTGAACCTTTGATCGACCAGCAAGAAGAATATACACCAAAAAAGGCTGGACAGATTGCTCTGCCCAGCCCAAATCTGACTGCTCTGTGAAGCTGTGAAGTACTCTGTCTCATCTGACTTTACTAAACCAAAGGCTCTGTTGTATCAAATCTTTATCAAGCTGATTGTCGGTTCTCCTTGGCTGGAATCTGAGAAAGTCTCAAGTACATAGCCAAGAGTGCTGTCAGCAGTTCATCTGATTGTTTGAAAAGCTCTGAACCTTTGAAGTGCAGCTCATAGATAATATCTGAAAACTCTTTTGTCTCTTGAACACTGGATGCTGTTTCAAGATTCTCAGTTGCTTTCTGCAGAATACCGATCATCAGGTTGACCGACTGGACAGCGTTCTGAATCGAATCTGCATACATACTAACCAATTTGAAGAATTCACTTCTCATTATTCAGCTCACCTCCCATCAACCCACTTTCTGCCAATTCTTCAGCAAGATCATCGATCGTTTGTTCCATCAATTCCACCTTCAACACCTTTCCTGGTGCAGTCATATTCATCAACTGATAAAGTTCGTCCTCCGTGTGATTAGTAATAACCTCATACAGATGAAAAACTGAATTTGCGAAACCAGAGCAACGAACTATCAACTTTTTCTTGAAAAGAAGATCTTTCACTGAAAGCCATCCTTCGTAGCTCACCATTCTCAAGTCTCGATTGATCTCGATTTTGTCTACGTCGATAACAGATTTGTATCTTCTGCCTAAAAAACGTCCCACGCCTTCAATGTCGATCCTCCAACTCAAAACACTGTGATCATTTTTCATTTTGCGTCCGTTAAAAAGTGTAAAAAAATCATTGTCGTGAAGCCACTTGAACTCATCTGCTGTCAGGTTCTCAACATTTTTCAGCATTTAAAACCCCCTTTCGTCGAAATACCCTGCTTTTCCAGGTAATATTTGGCATTTGAAGATGAACTTCACTGAATGAGATTGCCATCAAAAGATGAGAATGCTCTAAGTGCGGGGCTCTTTATGCAAGTTTTAATGGTGATCTGTGCAAACACTGCGATTCGAATGTACATGAATAGATTCATTACTCAATTCACATCGTAGACAGTTCTTTGTACTTCCAGTTCGCGCGTGTGGTGCAGAGTTTAAGACCACTGAGCCATACAAATCAATCTATGACTTATGACTGTGAACCGATCGAATTTCTGACAGTTGGCATAGAATCTGTCCCTAATTCTTTTGAAAGTACCTTTGATCATGAGGTCTTTGTAACGCTTTACAATCATCTGGTGAGCCAAGAGATCGGTTGACCATCAAGTGCGCAGATCTTCTAATCTGACTGCTTCAAAGTACGGCAGTTTCTTTCCAGTAGTGTATTGATAGATCGATGCATTCACAAATGGACCGAGTGCCATGCCCAGGGCAAAGGCTATCGGTACGGGGAGGCTTAGAAAGAAGTGTAACCGTTCAAAATGTGCCTTATCCCTTACAGACTGAATTATCGTCATCAGCTCAGCAACTTCCTGTGACCAATCAGAGACCTTTATTCCTCCAAGCTCTTTGTGAAATATCTTCACTATTTTCGCATCTATTTTCCTCTTTTTCAGATAGATACCTACATCTGAAAAGGGACTGTGTGACGCAAAATGAATTACGAAGGCACAATCTCTGCCATCTCCTGTTTCCTCAACATCTGTTTTTTCCAAATCGCTCATTTTCATTAATTTCTTAATACTCCTCGCATTAGCTCTCAAGTCTATCACCCTGTGGTATTCATTCGATTGATAATGATACAAGACTATCGAGTTTTGTGCCCCAAAGGCTGCACCAATACCCATCGCCAGCGATGATGGACCAATAATAGAAAGATGTGGTGTTGCTCCTGTAGAGATGATTCTGCTGAGCATCTTTGATAACTTGACAACTTCTCTTTGGAAATCACAGTCTCTGAGAGTTGGTGAACTATACACCAAAGACACCTTTGAGAGTTTTTGGAATAACCTTTCATTTACCACAGATTCAATCTTTTCCTTGAGTCTGTGGTAAGATTCCTCCAAGTAGTTTCTGCTGGTCTTATTTGAATAAGAGACCAAGAACGCTACATCGTGCTTCTTCGAGGTTAGATATCTTTTAAGCTCTCTGGCATCGGAAACTTCGTGAGAGCTGATGAGTACCTTACCCAGTTTCCTTGCAAGTCTTTCTTTCTCTTCGTAGTTTTCAACAGACTTTATCGTGAAGTCTTCATAAAGACTTCCTGTGAATATCATCTTTGGATTAACTCTTTCAGCAACCAAAGCAACGTACAAAGACAAGATAAAAGATTCATCGACAATGTCAGTGTCAAAGACCACCGAAAAGGTCTTACCAAGCATATAAGAAAGCTTCTCAATGTGCTGCTCAGCGGCGCATATATTTGTGAAAGTTCTGCGCGTATTGAATACTAAACCACGTGCTATTCTCGCACCATTCTTTGAGATCACCGGAAAATCAAACGAAGTATAACTTTCATTGAGAAGATCAAAAGCCAGTTCTGCATCTTTGTCAAACAACTCTGCGAGTTTTTCATGATTTTTGTAGTTGCTCCTTCTTGCCCTCAAAAGTATTTCATAGATGATGACAGAGTACTCTTCACCTCTGTCTTTACAGACATCTGCAAGTGTCTCGATCGCCTCGTCGAGGGTCAATGCATCTTCCCTTAAGGCACAGACGAAGAATTCCTGATTTTGTTTTAACAATCCTGAAAACTTCAAAGAATAACCCCCAGCATATTTTATCGCTGAAAGTACTAACAAAACAAAGAGTTTTGTTCTTTCAACAAGTAACTAATACTATAATACTAAAACACAAAAAGATGTGCTAAGATAATCTTTGGGAATCTGATAGTTCTACGACGAATTTTTTTCAGAGCTCTGGCTGTGGGGGCGTTTTGATACCAATGTTTGTGAAGAGCGAATGTATCAAATTTCAAGAAACCAACAATATATCGAGCAAGTTTTACAGATATCTTCTGAATCTTTTCAAACACCAATTACGCACATTATCTGTAACCAAAAAGATTTCCCCCTCTCTGGCAGAAGATTTCCTGCACGATTTCCTCGTAAAAAAATTTCCAAGAATCTGCCAGATTCTCGTTCAAAAGGGCGATCAAATTCTTCAGCTTGATGCTTACCTGCGACGATCTGTAACAAACTTTCTTAAAGACCAAATCAAATGTGAAAGACGAAATAGGGTTGAATCACTCAACAGAAGCTTAGATCGGCAAGAAGACGATGATGATTTCATAGAAATCATTCCATGCGAAACTGAAGATGCCTACAGTGACGTGCTTGCCGAAGACTCTTACGAAGAACTTTTGAAGTATTGCGCCAAGAAAAAGACGGATTTTAAAAGATACGTATGTTTCTTGGTCTCAAGAACTTTTATGAATGAAGAGAAATACGATGATCCAAGTTGGTCTGATTCTTACAAGTACAAAATAATCGAAAGAACAAGAAAGTTCTTAAAAGATTTCGCTGAAAAGTACTCTGTCGAAGAAAAGACAATGGGTAAGGTTCTTTTGAAATTCCTGTCAGAGATTTGCGAAAAAAACAGTCTCTAACAGTAGAGAAAGATACAAAGCTTCAGATCTCTGGAGGTTAAGAAGATGTCTTTGCTGGAAAGATTCCTTTTACTTTACAAAGAATCGATAAAAGATATTACTTCTGTTATTCCAAACAAGGTAGAGCTCGAATCTGAATTGGGCGTGGGCACGGTCTTCGTTATCTATACCAACTGGCTACCATTCTACGGTGTGATTCTTGACAAAGACGAAATGATCAAATTCGCCTACCTAACGACCTTCCTTCCTTTAGCCTCTCTCGAAGCGCCGATTTTGAAAGTGAACGATCTGTTCGAAGAAACCAAGCTGACGCACCTTGTTTTTGAAATAGAAGAACCAGTTGCAAAGAGATTTTTCAAAGCACTGAAGCCCGTCAAGCACCCACAACAGATAAGAGACACGGTAGAGAAGTTGAAGAATTTGCACTATGGACGAATTCATAGAGAATTCTTCAACCTGGAAGAGAAAAGTGTAAGATTGCTACTCCAGTTGATGAATGAAGATGAAAAGATAATTTACCCGCCACATCAAGTCATTGAGAAATTTCGCCAATTAATTCAGACCAAAGCGGTTGCTGCAACTGGAATGAAAACTTCAAGGGTTGGTGATCTTATCGTTGTGCAAGACGAGCTGGGAATGAGGTTGTTCTTTCCCGATGAATACAAAAGCAGAAGTGGTGAGATATACCTTTTTGATGAGTTGATCTTTCGAGGGAAGCTGAACGATGGGTTGTTGATCAGAAACTTACCCAACCTCATTTCATACTTGTCGGAAGGAGTGATAGAGATCAAATTGACAGATCAAGAGAATTAGTATTCTTTTTCGAACTGAACATCTGTAGCTCTGTGCCAACTGTCATAAACAGCCATCTAAGTCAGTCATTAAATAACGAAGTAACGACGGTCAAAGAAATCTGAGATTGGGGGGACAAAGAGTGAGTTACAAGGACACACTCATATGTACGGTGGGTGCCAGTTTGATAACCAACGCTAACAGAAATGATGCATCCGATGAACTCAAAAAGGTTTTTAGCGAATATCAATTGGGAAACCTTGCCGAAGTCACTCGCGTTATTAAAAACATCAAAAATCCAAAGGAAAAGCAATGGGGTGCTGAGATCAATTCGGTGGCGAGTTTGTTAGAAAAGGGTTACCTCGATGCGCGCCAAAAGATCTTTCTCCTTGTATCTGACACACCTCAAGGTGAGATGGTAGGAAACATTCTCAAAGAGTTTTTTCTGGAAAATCAAAACGATATGGATTTCAAGAGCGCAAAGGTGATAAAAATAGAAAAACTGAACGACAAAAACCGATACGAATTCAGAACCCAAGGACTGAGAAACCTTGTCAGAGAAATGGCGAACTGCGCAAGAGAAAACGCCAATAGAGCTGTTATCAATGCAACTGGTGGATACAAAGCAACCATAGCTTATGCCACACTGCTGGGACAGGTTCTGAATCTCCCAGTTTATTACTTGTTTGAAGGTTTTGACGAAATTATCCAGCTGTTACCACTCCCTGTGAGTTTTGATTCAAAGACCTACAAAAATCATTCAAAGATCTTTGCGGCGCTCGAATACCTTGAAACAATCAAAGAAGATTACTTCCTCAAGAAGTTCTCCTACCACAGCTGGGCAGAGGTGCCCAACGAACTGAAGATCTTCATTGACAGAGTAGAGATTGATAACGAAAGATACTTAGCGCTCAATCCCCTTGGACAGATTTACTTAGAAAGTGTTGATTGGGACTGCTCAACCATCGAAGACCCAGACTACAAAACAAATAAATCGTCTTCTGAGAAAATAGCAGGCTCCGGCGGTCATGCAATGAAGGTTAGGCAGAAAACCGAAAAGATCATTGAAGAGATAGCCCAGCTTCCATGGGTCAATCTTGTGAGCTCAACCGGTAGCTCTGAGATCGAAGGTGGCAGTTCGAGAACAGTTTGGATTGAAGGCGATCATCTAAAGATTGCACTGAGTAGTAAAGCAGGAACAGGATTCTTCATCGTTCAAACAACCTGCAAGAGTCACAGATTCCTCGAATGCGTTAAGCAGAAAATACAGAAAATTCTTGATGAAAGGAGGTGAAGCAGTGACAGACAAGCGGGAATTTCTCGCAATCGGTGCCTTGGTACACGATATAGGGAAGCTCGTCAGGAGGGCTGAACTTGCGGACAAAACTCAACCACACACCCTTGCTGGTAGTATCTTCATAAACCAGGTGGAAGTCGATGGAAAGAAGATCTTTGCACCCTACCAAGACATGATTTATCATCACCACGAGAAAGATATAGATAAAGCAGAACCGCTCACCTGGTATGTATGTCTTGCCGACAACATAGCAAGTTCCGAAAGACAAACAACTCAAGAGGAAGGTTTTGAAGAAAAAAGATGCTTGGAGAACATCCTGGCAAGGGTGGGGTGTGACAAGAATCCTCCCAAAAGAGGATATTTCAAACCCTCTGCGGTCGGAGATGTCGATCACCCCGTTGACGAGTTTGTTGCTGAATCATCAGAGTTCAGGAAACTTTACGAAGGTTTTGTCAAAGAAGCTGAGCACTTGCCATTGACCGTTGAAAATCTGAGATTTCTCTTGTACAAGTATCTATCATTCATCCCACAATCCACCCAAAAGAGCGGCATAATGGACATCTCTCTGTACGATCATTTGAAGGTCACTGCAATGATAGCCCTATCCTTGTATGACTACGTTCAAGCAAATGGTATCGAGATTAATACTTATGAAGATTTGAAGAAACTGCAGGAAAAAAATGATGTTCTCTTGCTCGTTGAAGGAGATGTCTCTGGCATTCAGAACTTCATTTCACGTGTCTCATCTAAGGGAGCCCTCCGATCTTTCAGAGGACGAAGCGTTTTCATCGAGTTGCTTCAAGAAGTGATAGTAGACAAGATACTCACAAGAACAGGATTTTACCGGACAAATGTGCATTTCGTAGGTGGAGGACACTTCTATCTGGTGATATCCAACACACGTCAAAACATCGAAAAGATCGCAGAGGTTCAGAGAGAAGTCAACCAGTGGCTCTTGGAAAGATCACCGGACATGAAATTAATCATTGAATCACAATCGATGGCTGTGAAGGATATCGAAAATCCTTCTGAAATCTTCGAAAAACTCAACGACAAGATGAGACGCAAGAAACTGCGAATGTATTCAGTAGAAGAACTGGAAGAGATCTTCGACTTAGGAAATATCAAGAGCGTGAGAAATCTGCAAACATGCAAAGTCTGTGGCAGAAGGGCGACCGAACTACACTCGATTAGAGAAAATGAGCCAGCTTTAGCGTGTGATTTTTGCAAGCAGATGTATGAGTTGGGAAAGCAAGTGATGCAAGCTAAGTACTTCTCAGAAGACCCTCAAGGCGATTTCGAAATACTGAACAAAAGATACAGCTTCACTAATCAACCTTTGAGTGGTAAGAACTATGTGTTGGACGTTTCAAGAATCGGTAAAGATCGCCTTTCAGAAGACAGAGAGCTGATCTTCATTGATACAGTAACGTACGCAAAACATGAGGAATTTGAAGAACTCGCAAAAGAATCTGCCGGCAAAAAACTTGCTTGTTTTCAAGCTGATTTGGATGGACTTGGAGCGATCTTCCGCAACGGCTTAGATCTGAGAACCCTTTCGAGAATGAGCACCCTGTCAAGACTTCTGACGTACTTCTTCAAACACAAGATCAAAGAGCTGGTTAAGGGAAAGAACATCGCTGTGATCTATTCAGGTGGAGACGATCTATTCATCGTTGGTGGTTGGGAAGATGTTTTGGAATTCGCCTATCAGATGAGAGCTGAGTTCGAGCAATTCACATCGAAGAATCCCAATTTGTCTTACACAGCATCCTTCGTTCTGTGCGATGAAAAAGAGAGTGCTAGCAAGATGAAAGAAATGGCTGAGGAGGCTGAAAAGATAGGAAAAGACCAACCCGGAAAGAACCGAATAGTCTTCTACCACGGCATCAGCAGGTATCAAGAAGAAAACAGAACGAGATTTCACAGAGCTCAAGCAATCACCTGGACTGATTTCATGAAAAGAACATATCCAGTCTATGAGAAACTGTTGACTCTCGCAAAATCCGTTGACAGAAGTGTAATCAGAAAGATGCTGGAACTCTCTTTGGAAGATTCGCCTTTGAACAGAGCTTTTCTTGCATACATCGAGGCACGTGAGGATGAAAAGGACAAAGAATTTGTTAAACACATCAGAGAAAAAGAAATCCCTGCTCTGAACTCAATGATTCAGTTGATCGATCTTAAAGCAAGAAAGGGGGAGTAAGATGATAGATTTAAATGAAATCAAAAACCTTAAGAAACTTTCAGATTGGGATATGGCTAAGATGATCGAATTCTCAGAAAATGCTGCAAAGGAACTGAATGTCAACACGACCCAGCTTAGAAAATTCCATGGACACATTTCAAAAATATGGCACAAATACTTGATGAACAAACCTGTCTACCTGAGGGATAATGCGAAGTTCGGAAAGGAAATCAAGGACGAGATAGTATTTGTGAAGGCTTACCTTGCTTACCAAGCTGGCAGGCAACGGGAAATAGCAAAACTGCAAGAGATACTTGGAATAGCTATCGACAGAATCCAAGATCAAAAGGACTTTGAAATCTTTAAGAAGTTCTACGATTCTATTGTTGCCTACCGCAGGTTCTCTGAAAGCCAATCTCAGAGAGGAGGTTCAAGATGATGAATGAAATCGAAACAAGACCAATTCTGGCGAAGTACATCTTAACAGGAAAGATTATTTTGAAAACAGGTACAAGAATAGGTGGTACAGACCTTGGAATATCCATAGGAGGAATAGACAACCCAATCATCAGAAACCCTCTCACAGGTGAACCATACATACCGGGAAGCTCACTGAAGGGAAAGATGAGATCTTTGCTCGAGAGAATAAAGAAAGCACCTCTGCAATCTTTTGGATCAGGCAGGAACGCTGTGAGACGTCACGAGTGCACCAACAGAGATTGCGAGATCTGCCGTCTTTTCGGTTCGTCAACCAAGTCACAAAATGGTGAAGAAAGACAGAACATACCCTCAAGGATCATCGTAAGAGATGCTCATCTCACAGAAGAATCAAAGATGAGATTAGAAAACATGGAAACAGATGTGCCGTATGCAGAGTGGAAAATGGAAAATGGTCTGGACAGGGTCACCTGCCATGCGAGCCCCAGGAGCAACGAAAGGGTTCCTGCTGGTACCGAGTTTTCGTTCGAAATCATCTATACAGCAGAGAACAAAGACCACGTTTCCAAAGACCTTCAGAACATAGTAACTTTGCTCGAACTGGTAGAAGATGAATACATAGGTTCGAGTGGTTCAAGAGGGTACGGGAAGGTGCAATTTCAAATAGAACAATTCATCATTAAGCCAGCGGAACATTACACCGAGCTGAAAGAAGCGAAGGCAACCGAACTGAAGGAGAAAACCATCTCTGAACTCAGGCAGATCTTGTCGCAAGTGAAAGGGTGATCGTCGTGAAAAAACTTGTCCTCCTTGACTTCAAAGGAGGTTTTAGAGTTGGAAGGGGGGATGAGTCCGATTCCTCCCTCTCCACAATCCACTCTGATACGATTTATGGTGCCATCGTTTACTGGGCTTTCAAAGTTAATAATCAACGAGCTGAATCTTTTGCCAAGACTTTCAGAACATCGTCTCTGCTTTTCAAGAAAGACAACGACTATGTAGTGCCAAAACCTTTGTTGTTCGATGCTCAAAAGGTGAAAGAACCGAAAAAGATCAAGAAGTCGTCGTACGTCTATCTGTCAAAGCTCATGCAAAATCAAATCGAAGAAGCCGTTGTTGCAGAACAGCCGATCCAGACAACAAAGGTTTCCAGAAACAGTCTCGACAGGATCACAAATAGCTCGATGTTTTACTTCGTCGAGGCATCCTTTGTGAAAGAGACTTTCACTCCATGCATAGTTGTTGAGTTCGATAACGAATTTCAAGATCTCTTGCTAAGTTCATTGAAGTTACTCGGTGACAGCGGTCTTGGTGGTGACAACACTTACGGCTTTGGGCTCTTCGATTTTCATCTTCTTGATCTACCTCAACTTTTCAATCAAAACGGCAAGTACCATATGACTCTATCGTTGAGCATCCCGAGCTATGAAGAGATTTCAAGACTTGACACAGGTTACTACAAGATTCTAAGGAAAAGAGGTTTCAGGAAAGATGTGGTAAAACCAAAGGTCGATCTGAGTTATCTGGCTGAGGGCAGTACCTTTGAATTTCCAATCTCGGGTCGTGGGGCTGTTAAGATAGAAGATTATTTCGTCCAGACCTCACCAATTTTGCTTAGATTTGGTGGTGATTCATATGAGACAAACCTTAAAGATTAAACTCTTTTCCCTTACACCTGTTGTCATCGGCTCAGGTGAGAAGTACCCAGCCTGCCAGATCGTTTCAATGAACTCTTCACACTACAGGATGAGGGAAATGGCTTTTTTCAGAATGCTCCATAATTACCCACAACTCAGAATGACAGAAGCTATTATGAAAGTCGCCAATCAAACCATCAGAGATCCTCAAAGAGTATTGAGCCAAGAAGATCTTTTTTACGAACTAAAAAAATATGTAGACCAGATTTCTGGCGAGATAATCTCGTTGATCAGACATCCATCGGGCGATCTGTACCTGCCAGGCAGTTCGATAAAGGGAGCCATAAGAAAAGCGATACAGTACCACATAATGAAACAGAACAAAGATCTCTTTAGACAAAAAGTGCGAGACGCTCTCAAAACTGCGAGCAGAAAACAAGATATGGCTGTAGTCACCAATTATGTTGACAGCACTCTTAGGCTTTCCAGCAACGAGATTTGCACAGATTTTGGTAGGTATATCAGCGTTACAGACTCAACGCTGTCAAAAGCAACCACCTGCTTGGTGAAGATTGGAATCTTTAAAATCGTCAACGGCACCCTCAAATTTGATCAACGTAGACAACCGTTCCTGATAGAAGTCATACCTCCCAGTACTGAGTTTGAGACAGAGATCAGCTTCGACCTTGAGATGTTAGAGAAAATGCAAAAAGAGTTATCAAAGCAATACAGAAATCTTCCACGCTCGGTCGAAGAGATACTAAACTGTGTCAGAGAGATGTACCAAGACGTTCTGGAAGACGAATTAAAAGACCTGTGTAATGAAAACACAAAGTACATGGAGTTGCTGAAGAAAATCAAAAGCGAGCCCAACAAGATTCATATAGGCTACGGTGGAGGCTTGAAAGCGAGCAGTTTGTTCATTCTTCTGGATCAGGACCTGAGAATCAAGGTGAGAAACCTTATCAAACCACACGGCAATGACATAGCACCTTTGTCAAGACGCTGCTTGTTGGGACAAGAACCGAACAAACCTTATTCTCCATTTGGGTGGTTTTCTTTCAAGGTGGTCTGATGATCGGAAGATTCCCGGTATACACAAATCAGTCTTATACCGATCACGAAGAAAGATGGCAGTATATCCTAAAGATCATTAAAGACCTTGATGAAGCAGTTTATCAGTTTTTGCTCAGCGCACCAGACGGCACCCTACGGGTAGTGGGACCATTTAACACAAGACATGGAACTTGCATGGTATTGTCAACCCCACTACCCGCTCTCTTCAGGTTTCTGGTTCTGAACCTTCCGACAAAGGTCAAGACCGTTGTCAAGCAAGATAAAGCTTTTGTAGAAATGGTTACCACAAAGCAGCTTTTTAAAAGACCCGCGACCTATGTTTTGAAGATCAAAGACGCAGACGAGATATCTTTCAGACAACTGATACATGACTTTGGTATGTTTTTGGGTTTGAAGATCCAACCCATCTTTCTATTTGACTCAGTTAAGGTCGCTGGACCATACACCTTCATAACACTCAAAGCGCTCAACAAAGACGCATCGGCTATGGTGAATTTTTCAAGATATTCAGGCATAGGTAATAACAGGAAGTATGGTTTTGGAGATGTAGAGATATTCACACTGGAACAGTAAGCGATTGCTTCATTTGACAACTGAATAAGATTCATAGTATTAGCTCACTCACTCGGGAGGCGGTTCTGTGATCAGTGGCTGGAAGGAATGCCCAAGATGTGGTACAGAGCACAGGGACAATGTCGGTAGATGTTCTTGCGGATGGATCTTTTACAAAAAGAGATGTCCAAGGTGCGGAAAAATTCTTTCAGACAAATGCAAAATCTGTCCAGAATGTGGGTGGTATTTCTATTGGCATGAAGAAATTGGTGAAGATGATGATTACGATGATTATGAATACGATGACTACGATTATTATTAACTATTATGTGGTATCTTTAGAATCTAAAGACAAAGGGGGCATTTAAAACGTTTGGCTACTTCAGACCTGCAGATTCACTCTCTCTGCAGTCATGTGATACTTTCAAGAAAGCTTACTGTAGTGTCTGTAAAAGTCTAAAAGAAATCTATGGACACAGGGCTATTTTGGTTAATCTCTTTGACTCCGCATTTTTAAGTCTCTATCTCATCAACAAACCATTAGACTCTATCAAACACAAATGTATGAACCCTTTCTCTGTGAAGACCGTTGATATTGTACAAAGCGAATTGTTCGATAAAATAGCAGATCTGAATATCTTCGCCATCAACCTTTCGCTCATCGATGGTGCAGTTGACAAAAAGAATCCAAAAGTCTACTTCTTGACAAAGTTTTTCAAGAAGTCTCTAACAGCCAACTTTGAAAGGTTGTCTGAGCAAGTTACAGATTTTCCGTCTCACCTTCGCAATACTTTTAAGATTCTGGAGAGTGAAAACTCTTTTTGGCAGATTGAAAAACTTGCAGATGCGTTGGAACAGATCTCTTGTGAACTTTTTAACAGCGAGCACACTGGCAAGATAGTTAGAAACATGATATGCGTTCAGTACCTACTCGATGCCTTTGAAGATTACTTCTCAGATCTCAAGAATCACAGAAAAAACCCTCTTTTCTTCTTTAAGACTGAAGAGATCCCGCTGATAGTAGAACACACATTAATTCAATACCTCGAAGAACTCTTAAGACTTTCAAAAGGTTTATACACTTCTGAGCTGATAGAGAGCATCATTAGAAATTCTCTCTACAGAAAATTCCTAACATTGAAGGAGGAAAAATGGTGTGAAAGACAGTTATTACGACATACTGGGTGTGAAGAAAAACGCCACACAAGAAGAGATCAAGAAAGCCTACAGGGAAGCTGTGAGAAGGTACCATCCTGACAAATTCGTTGGTGCTGCCAGAGAACTTGCAGAAGAAAAGTTAAAGCAAATCAACGAGGCGTACGAAGTACTCTCTGACCCAGAAAAAAGAGCACAGTACGACTCGATGTTCAGCTCAAAACCGTCAGCAGATAATGATCTTACATTCCTACTGAACAGCATCGGCAAATATCTTGAAGTCCAAGACTGGAAAAGAGCCAGTTCTCTTTGCGAAGAAGCAAAAAGGAAGTACCCATTTTGCTCTGAAATCTATGTTTTCAACGCTATAGCTTATTACAAAATGGGCAATATGACAAACTTCCTAAACGAGATTTCAGCCATTGAAAGTTTGAAGCTGCCGCTTGAAGATGCTGCTCTAGAAACCATAGCCAATCTTCTTTTCGAAGCCAAACAATTCGATCGCGCGTCGAGATACTTCTCTTTGCTCATAGAGCGCGCTGGCAAAATACCGAATTACCTTGCTGCATACGCTATCTCCTTAGAACTCTCTGGAAAAAAAGAACGTGCCCAGCTAATTTGGGATGAACTGGAAAGGATAGATCCACAAAATCCGATGCTTGTCGAGAGAAGGAAACACTGGCTGGTTGGAAACACGTACATAAACAAAACCGAGACTGTAAAAACTGCCGCTGCAGCCACTGCGTGCGCTTTGCTGAGCTGTTTCACTAACTGTTGCTGAGTGAGGAATGATGCATGATGAGATTTGCTTTGACCTTCTTCGGCACACTTTTAGACCACGTAGGAGTGCCTCTGCCACTCATTGTGGTGGTGATCTCACTGAGAACAGAAAAGGAAGATCTCTTGACGGTCTTTATTGCCGCAATGCTTGCGCTTTTAACCAGCGACTTCTTGACATTATTCCTTGGAAAATACATATTGAAAACCTTAACGGTTCCAAGAAAATCTCTCTTACCAAATACAAAAACACACAGCAGGATAACTCATTACGCTCAAAAACTAATAGACAGTGCGCTGATACCTGGAAGATGGATAATCTTGTTCAGCAAGTTTATTCCTATAGTCGGAAAATACGTACCAGTGGCAATAGGTTACAACAACATACCATGGAAAAACTATCTACCGATCTTGGTCATGGGCGATGTACTCTACGCTCTGTGCTACATTGTGCTGAGCTTTTACTTCGGCGAAGCAATCAGAAATCAGCAGTTTGTTATAACCTTTATATTGGGCTTAGTATTCCTTTCATTGTACATTTTCTCTTACTTACTATCTAAGAAAAAACTGCGCAGCATTCAGAGGTGATGATTGTGTTTTACAGTGTAGTCGTGAAACTGAAGGCTTCCAAAGATGGAGTTTATGATTTCTACCCGGGTCAGAAAATTCACAGTCTCTTTCTTGGTTTGATCAGGAAAACCGACGAGACTTTGGCAAAGAACCTCCACAACGAGCAAAAAGAAAAGAGTTTCACCGTTTCATCATTTCTTGGCACCAATTACGAAAAACCGATAGCCATTCGAAGCCAGAACTACTACTTTATAAGACTAACGATCCTCGACGAAGAGGTGTTCAATGCCATGATCGCCAGTTTGCTTGAAAAGAATGCTATCAAAGAGCCGATGAAAATTGGAAACATATACTATGAGATAGAAGAAGTACTTTTTGACCAAAGCAAGAGTAAATGGGCTTCGCACACCTCTGCCGAAGAGTTGTTCAGCAAAGACTACACCGAAAACTTGATAAAACTAAGGTTTCACACTCCAACACTCTTCAAAGCAGGCGATAGCTTCTGCAGATTTCCAATACCTCAGAAGGTTTTCAACAGTCTTTTGAAGAAGTTCAACAGATACTCTGAGTCACACAAAATAGATCAGGCTGTTGAGCCGAAATTCAATCATATCACCATCTTTGAAAAAAAGACTCAGTCGAGACGAATCACCTTGAGAGATTTCTACATCGAAGGCTTCATAGGCGATGTGACATTCAAAGTGCCTGAAGACGACAAAGAGCTCGTAAAGATTGCGAACGTTCTTGGCGATTTTTCGCTGTACGCAGGAGTTGGTTACAAAACTACGATGGGACTTGGACAGGTTGAAAGAATTCCTCTGCAAGGGTGAGCGTGTGGACTTTAAAGAACTTGCTCTGAAGGCTGAGGAGAACTTCGAGTTTGCGAAAGCTCTTGAATACTATGAAAGGGCTTACGATCAACTGTCGGTTGAAGATGGCTCTTTGGAAAGGTATGCAAATCTCCTACTCGAGTTCCAGCACTACGAGAAAGCAAAAGAGATATTTCAGCTCTTGGCAGACAAGACTAAAAGGAACGATTTTTACAACAAAGTTGCCCAGATCTGTGAAGCTCTTGATCAGCAAAACCAAGCAGCCGAGCTCTACGAAAAGATTGGCAACGATGAGAAGGCAAGAGAACTCAAAAAAACTACGAAAACATTGCAGATCGACTCAGCTGTTGTGAAACAATTCATGAATCTCTTCACCGGCAGAGAAGACGTCTTTGCTGTTCAGAGCGACGAGGGGTACTATCCAGTAAGACGTCCCATGACTGAAAAGGATGTTCTGGAACATCTGAATGGCGAAAAGACCCTGGGTGTCTACGTGCTCAGATCGGACAACTGTCTGAAATTTGCTGCGTTTGACGTTGATCTCAAAAAAGATGCTTTGCATGAAGATTGGCAGAGCATCTTCAAGCTCTGTAAAGAAAAAACGGTTGAACTGTGTGAAAGATTAAGGTTAGAAAACATCAAATACTATGTTGAGTTCAGTGGAAACAAAGGTTTTCACGTCTGGATATTCTTCAATAGATGGCTTCAAGCCTACAAAGTCAGATACATACTAAAGAAGGTAGTTGACGAGCTTGAATTGAGTGAAAAAATATCTGTTGAAGTATTTCCAAAACAGGCAGACCATGGAGGTGGGCTTGGAAATCTCATCAAACTGCCTCTGGGGGTACACAGAAAGACGCTTAACAGATGTGTATTTGTGGGTGAAGATTTTGAACCAGTCGAGAATCAATACGATTTCTTGCTCAAAATAGAGCCGAATGACTCAGATGAATTTGAAAAGCTCCACAGAGAACTTTCAGACCAACACAGAGAACAGCAACCAAAACCATCAAAGCCGAAAGCAACTGGGAATGTCAAAAAACTGGTCAGGCAGCAGATCAAAACTGAGGTTGATTCCAGCTTGTTCAGAAACCTCTTGCAAGCATGTTATCCACTGAAACAAATAGCTCAGAAGATTGAAAGAGTAGCCTACATAACAGAAGATGAAGAATACCTTTTGATAGCCAGTTGTGGACCACTGGACAATTCACAACAGTTTTTGGCAGACCTTTTGAAAAAAACTATCAACTACTCTTTCAGTCGCATTTACTCAGTTTTGAATCGCGTCGGCACAGTACCATTAACCTGTGAAGAAATCAAAAGATTCATACTCTCGAAGTCTCTGCCTTTGAGTGTCGATCAGTGTAATTGTAGATTTACCACCAATCTGAACACACCTCTTTGTTTGGTAACAAACTGCGACTTCTTGTTGCTTTCAAAGATCGACATACGAGACCTTGTAAGAAAGATCATCGACAAAACAAAAGAGAAGAACGAGCTGGAATATTACATAAGGAACCTGAAAAATCTGCTTGCCCAGAAGATGAGTGAAGAAGAGATTTTCATTGAAAATGTCGTAATTCGAAAAAACAAAGACGGTGAGATACAAATAATAATTTAGGGTGATCTTCATGATACTCTACGTTACCGAACAAGGTGCTGTACTCTCTAAAGAGTTGGGAAAGTTGAATATAACCAAAGATGGCAAGATCCTAAGCGAAGTGCCTTTGAAGAAGATAGAGAAAGTCAATCTCATGGGAAATATCTCTCTGACTCCTCAGATCTTGAACTATTTTCTGGACAACAAAATCGAAGTGGTCTTCATGACTCAGTATGGAAAGTATAGAGGGAAATTGTACACAAATGAATACAGAAATGTGATGCTGAGGTTGAAACAATACGAACGTTCTACCGATGAATCTTTTAAGATAAGGATGGCTCGTTCAATAGTGATCGGTAAATTGAGGAACTACTACGACTATCTTGTAAGCAGAAGCAAGAATCTACCAAAAGGTTTGCTGAGCGAAGAGATGGCAGCTATCAGAAAGACTCAAGAAAAGGTTGCAGCTGCGAATTCTGTAGAAGAAATAATGGGATTTGAAGGCATCGGCTCAAAGTTCTACTTCCAAGCCTTCAGTAAGCTCTTCAAGAGTGAAGAATTCAATTTCGAAAAAAGAATTGCTCATCCACCAAAAGACCCTGTCAATGCGATGCTTTCACTCGGTTACAGTTTGCTTTACAACGAAATCGAAGCCGCAATGAACGCTGTTGGGCTGGATCCATACCTTGGAAACCTTCACACAATAGACGTCTCAAAAAAATCCTTACTCTTTGATTTGACTGAAGAATTCAGGAACATCATTGTCGATTCTTTTGTGATCAACTTGATAAACAAAAATGAATTTACCCCCAACGACTTCGAGAAAGTGGAAGAAGGGATCATCTACTTCTCGAAAGAAGCGTTAAAAAGATTCATAAACAGATTTGAAGAAAGGCTGAGTGTAAAAATGAAATATCACTTGGACGACGAAGAAAACTACACAAGAACTATATTCGAGAAACAGGCAAGACATTACGCAAGAGTAGTACTTGGCGACGACCCAGATTACATTCCCTTCTACAGGAAGTGATCTGATTGTTCTACGTTGTTAGTTACGATGTAGTTGATGACAAAAGGCGGAATCATCTTTCAGATTACTTGGAAAGCTATGGAATCAGAGTTCAGTACAGCGTCTTTGAGGTCGAATTGAACGAATCACAGCTTAACCAAATGATCAAAGGAATAAAAAAACGTATAAAGACCGATGAAGACACAGTCAGAATCTACCCAATAGCTAAAGACCTGCGCAACTCGATAATTACGATTGGGATGGACAAAGGTCATTACTACGAAGGAAACATAATAATTATCTGAGGGGGAATACGATGAAACTCAATCTTCACCAGATCACAGTGCCAGTTAAGGTTAAAAGAATCTACTATTTCAACCCACAGACAGAACCAGAGATCTTTGCCCAAAATCTTTCACGGGTCAACAACATCAGATTCATTCATTCAAGCGACCTCGTCTGGGTAGAACTTCCTGTCGTGGACATTACACTAACACCAGCACAGGTGGAGTCATACAAAAAAAGCGAAGAAGTAGTGGAAGGTGACGAGAAATTGTTCACAAAAGTACTCTACACCTTCATTAGAAAACTCTTCAAAGATAACAACTTTGTGGTATCAAGAGAAAATCTTTTCATAGATATCAGAACAAAGAAACCTTTACAGACTAACAAAGAAGTGTGTTGTTATGAATCTTACCAACTGAAGATCTACAAATTTGACGAAAAACACTATTTGTCTATACTTCCAAGATTTGTTTTTCTTTCTACAAAACCTGCCTTGGAATCAAATGTGAAATCTGCGTTTGTTTTGAACGTGAAATCTGGCAGAAGCTTTCCTTGCATATCTTGTGAAAAGGACAATCTCGTTATCTCCGTAGATAAAAGCCACCAAAAGCGCGTCTCTTTTCCAGAAAACTACTATTTCAACTTCACTTCGAAAGATGCTGAGAACTTGGGATTCTCAAAAGAACTCTACAACATTTATACCAGCAATCTCAAGACACTCTATGGCAGAATACCACACAACCTAAACTTTCTCGCTAAAATAGCTAATCTTGAAGAATCTTACGAAATTCACCCCAGCAACTTTGAAAGAGTAGTGGTATTCTACAGATTTAAAGAAGGAAGATCAACATCGATAAAAGAGATCTTCAACTTGAAGCCCATCAAAAATCCAGAAAATCTTAAGGTGACCTTCGTTTTTCCAGATATATACAAAAACGAGCAAATCGAGGAACCCTTGAAAAGAATCTTTGCATCCTCTCAATCTCAGTATTACAAAGATCTCTCAGATCTCGGCATCAAAAAAATAGATTATTTGAGAGATCCTCAGAGTTCCAAAGCAATCTTCTATTATGATCAGTCATTCAATATAGAAAAGAGCGACTATCTGTCCAGTTGTGGAAATGGCTTTGCGATAATACTGCTTCAAGGAAGACAAAACACCCTACAGCCCCTCCTGGAAAAAGTGCCCAGAAGCCTTACACCAATGCCGATATTGAAACCTAAACTGACAAGTACAGACGGTTTAAGGTATATCATCAAAAGCTTTGCTTACAAAATGCTCAATTTCAGCAAAGAAGCACAACCGTATGAACTGATGGATATTATGAAGAACACATTGTACATAGGCTTTGATTTGAGCCACGATCATCAAAAAAGAAAATCAAATCTTGCCTTAGCCGCGGTTGATTCTTATGGAAAGGTCATCTATATCTTTCAAAAACAAGACCTGCCGTTGAATGAAAAACTCAATCTTGACACACTACAAACAGCTTTTGCCAAATCTGTTGATCGCTATAATGCCAAACATGGTAGGAATCCAGACTACGTTTATCTAATGCGAGATGGTGTTTTCTTAGAAGAGATAGGCTTGCTCACAAACTATCTGGACATCACTGGATTAGATTATGTAATTATCGAAGTAAACAAGAATTCAAATATAAACTCTGAAGAGAACCTAAAGGGCATCTTGATAAAACTTCAAAAAGACAGATTTCTCTACTTCACAGAGACCTACAACTTACAAAAAGGTGTTGAGCTAAATATAATCAAGAACAGAACGAAATTGACCGATGAACAAATAGCAAAACAAATCTATTTGTCCACCAGACTTTTTCATCCAACACCTTTCAGCAATCTCAAATTACCTTATCCGTTGTATATAACAGATAAGGTGTCACTGCTGCCAGTCGAATGGAAATTGTATATACCGTACTTTCAAGATGATCAACAATAGCTCATCTACTTAACATTTCGAAGAGTCAGTTTATGTGCTATAATTTTGATGAGCTTGAACACGAATAGAACAGCACCAAACCAAAGTAACTGTTTTGTAACGCTCAGCATTAATCTAAGATCCTAAGCTACGCAGTTTTAGAGTCGAACTACAAGAATATAAACTAAAAGCTTTTCAGACGTGAAACACAAACTCTTTCAGCAATAGATCGTGATGGGATATTAATTGCAATTCTTCTTAGCAATATTCACAAGTTATGAACATAGTCACACGAGAGACTAACGACGCAATACACACATAAATACAAGCATTTCATAAACAACACAGACATGACTTGGAAGATTCATTAAACCGACGGATTGTTACATCTTTACCTTCAGGTCATTGACATGTTAATATTGTAGTCCGAAAAGTTCCATATCTCCCTCAAAAAGTATCAGTTGCGTATTTGTGCGGGTTTCCGTCAACAGATCCTGAATACGCATCAATACTGAATAAACTTAACCAAATTGCCCCCATGTTAGCCTCGCACTCACTTTGTTAACACTAGACACAGAATATTATACATATTTGGCATCTTATCTATCATATATTCAAAATGTAAGGGTCCGAAAGAAGGTCCTCTCTGAAAGGGATGGCAACCAATCGGCGGAAAATTCCCTGTCATCGGGGTGACACGGTCCGAAAGAAGGTCCTCTCTGAAAGGGATGGCAACTCCTGCAGCAGTTTTTGAATCTCTCTTTTTCGTGCAGTAAGTCCGAAAGAAGGTCCTCTCTGAAAGGGATGGCAACCCTATGAAGTCCTCAACCCCCGTGTCGGGGTCGAAGACGTGTCCGAAAGAAGGTCCTCTCTGAAAGGGATGGCAACCCTATGAAGTCCTCAACCCCCGTGTCGGGGTCGAAGACGTGTCCGAAAGAAGGTCCTCTCTGAAAGGGATGGCAACTTTTTGTTCCACAATTCACACCAAAAATCGGTACTCTCGAGTCCGAAAGAAGGTCCTCTCTGAAAGGGATGGCAACTTCCGCCCATACGAATGACGCATAGCTTACGATGTCCGCAAGTCCGAAAGAAGGTCCTCTCTGAAAGGGATGGCAACATCTGTTGACGGTACATCAAAAATCAAGTTTTTTCCAAAAAGTCCGAAAGAAGGTCCTCTCTGAAAGGGATGGCAACGGTCTCCAGTTCCGGGAAGGAGGCAAAACTACAATCTCATGTCCGAAAGAAGGTCCTCTCTGAAAGGGATGGCAACACAGTATAGTTACACTAGTGTCGTAAACTATTCTCATCAGTGGTCCGAAAGAAGGTCCTCTCTGAAAGGGATGGCAACTTTATAAGGACCTCACCCCCCTTGGTCAACTCCCCCTTAAGTCCGAAAGAAGGTCCTCTCTGAAAGGGATGGCAACTATTGGGCCACGATTAAGATATCGTGTCGGTTTAATTTAAGTCCGAAAGAAGGTCCTCTCTGAAAGGGATGGCAACTTATTCTCTTACATCTGTAACTCCCCTCTTGAGGCATCAGTCCGAAAGAAGGTCCTCTCTGAAAGGGATGGCAACTTTTTTTTCACTTATTTAACGTCCACTTCATTATCCTAAGTCCGAAAGAAGGTCCTCTCTGAAAGGGATGGCAACACGAGGGAAAACAGGAGAAGGGGTCACTTGGACCCCTTCTGTCCGAAAGAAGGTCCTCTCTGAAAGGGATGGCAACTCCTGCGGTCGCCGCTCCCTGAGGGGTGGGGGGTCTTTGAGTCCGAAAGAAGGTCCTCTCTGAAAGGGATGGCAACCAATTATCAGCAAGACGGCAAGTGGACGGCGGCCGTCATGTCCGAAAGAAGGTCCTCTCTGAAAGGGATGGCAACCTGCATCTCTTCCGTCTGTAACCTGTTAATTTTTTCGATGTCCGAAAGAAGGTCCTCTCTGAAAGGGATGGCAACTCTAAAGCGGTAGTCTTTTATCTGTCCGCGAATGTGTTCAAGTCCGAAAGAAGGTCCTCTCTGAAAGGGATGGCAACTCCCAGATTTCGTTTTTCCTTCCACATTTTCCATTGGGTCCGAAAGAAGGTCCTCTCTGAAAGGGATGGCAACTTACATACATGAAATGTGCAAGGTTCTCGATTGTTGGCACGTCCGAAAGAAGGTCCTCTCTGAAAGGGATGGCAACCGCCGGTTAAAGAAACATTGCGCATTGTGTACAATCTGTGGTCCGAAAGAAGGTCCTCTCTGAAAGGGATGGCAACTTGAAAGATCAACGCCAGGGGGCGGCGACCATCATGGACGTCCGAAAGAAGGTCCTCTCTGAAAGGGATGGCAACGTTCGTCGAGGTTCACTGCTTTGACTCTTATGGTTGTTGAGTGTCCGAAAGAAGGTCCTCTCTGAAAGGGATGGCAACAATGTGTCCACCGGAGAAAAGTAGGTGGCTGAGACTCCATAGTCCGAAAGAAGGTCCTCTCTGAAAGGGATGGCAACTTCTTACTTACTTATATGCGACTCCATTTATATACTCTCAGTCCGAAAGAAGGTCCTCTCTGAAAGGGATGGCAACGTGGACCATAGGCAAGATCAAAAAGCTTCTCGGCGGCTTCCGGTCCGAAAGAAGGTCCTCTCTGAAAGGGATGGCAACGGGTGAGCCCCGAACCCGGTTTCCTGTCTCCCCTGGCGCAGTCCGAAAGAAGGTCCTCTCTGAAAGGGATGGCAACTTTTTGCTCTGCTTGTGTCCCGGCACCTTGCCCATCTTTGTCCGAAAGAAGGTCCT
This sequence comes from Pseudothermotoga sp. U03pept, assembly GCF_051235805.1. NCBI lineage: Bacteria > Thermotogati > Thermotogota > Thermotogae > Thermotogales > Thermotogaceae > Pseudothermotoga > Pseudothermotoga sp. U03pept. The sequence goes on from NZ_JBPNXV010000003.1 coordinate 93,856, forward strand.
CTCTGAAAGGGATGGCAACGCCTTCTTCTAGTCTGGTCATGATTTGAAATACGATGTCCGAAAGAAGGTCCTCTCTGAAAGGGATGGCAACAAAGGGGGGGAGGTGGAACTTAGCTCCTCCCCCCTTTTTGTCCGAAAGAAGGTCCTCTCTGAAAGGGATGGCAACAGGGGGACGGCGACCGTCGTGCACGATCTCATATTGAATGGTCCGAAAGAAGGTCCTCTCTGAAAGGGATGGCAACTTCTTGTACGAAGGAAACTAACACTTCCGCATCTGTTATAAGTCCGAAAGAAGGTCCTCTCTGAAAGGGATGGCAACGCGGGTTTTGGTGGGTCTTTGATTATGACCTCACCTTGGGCCGTCCGAAAGAAGGTCCTCTCTGAAAGGGATGGCAACGGGAGGGGGGTCTTTTATAATTACCTCCCCTCCTCCCGCCAGTCCGAAAGAAGGTCCTCTCTGAAAGGGATGGCAACCTCATAAGCTCTCGGACCATACGCTAGCAGGAAGAGATCTTTCACGTCCGAAAGAAGGTCCTCTCTGAAAGGGATGGCAACTGGTGGTGGGTCCTTCACCAGGACCTCCCCACCACCTTGAGTCCGAAAGAAGGTCCTCTCTGAAAGGGATGGCAACAGTTAAAGCGGGGATTGCTCCCCGCTATATGTGTTTCTTCAGTCCGAAAGAAGGTCCTCTCTGAAAGGGATGGCAACTCTTACGACCCCTTGCCCCCTTGACGGCCGCCGGAAGGTGGTCCGAAAGAAGGTCCTCTCTGAAAGGGATGGCAACATGAGTTGGTTGCCGTTATAAAGATGAATCTGTCGATGAAGTCCGAAAGAAGGTCCTCTCTGAAAGGGATGGCAACGCATACTTGAGTAACCAAAAGCGAGAAAGTTGCATAGTCCGAAAGAAGGTCCTCTCTGAAAGGGATGGCAACTGCTGTTTCTATTGTCTTTCCAGTCTCCAATGCTTCTTCTGTCCGAAAGAAGGTCCTCTCTGAAAGGGATGGCAACAGGGGGAGGTGGAACTTAGCTCCTCCCCCTTCTTCGTCCGAAAGAAGGTCCTCTCTGAAAGGGATGGCAACTATATCTCAACAAATTCTTGAAGTTCTTCATGGTAAATCAGTCCGAAAGAAGGTCCTCTCTGAAAGGGATGGCAACTGCAGAGTCTTGTTCCGCCTTACGAATATCAATACTCTCGTCCGAAAGAAGGTCCTCTCTGAAAGGGATGTCAGCATGCTGTTTTTCCGTGACTGAGGGATATAGTAGACATATGACATATCACTTTTGAAAATAGACGTATAATCTTGGGCAAAAAGGGGGAGTTAGATGATTAGCTTACCTTGGCAAGAAAAGCCAAAAGATTGTGAAAGCGTAATCTGGAGGTATGAGAACAACCCAATAATCAAGAGAAACCCAATAAAGAAAGGAGCTCGTGTTTTCAATTCAGCTGTTGCTGTTTTTGAGAATGGTTTTGTTGGAATCTTCAGAGTTGATCACAAGAACACAAAACCATTTCTGCACCTTGGTTGGAGTGAAGATGGCATCAACTGGAAAATAGAGGAAGAAGAAATCAAATGGATAGATTTAGACAGCAAGCCTTTCCCAGTCAACTATGCCTATGATCCAAGGCTTGTGAGAATAGATGACGCATATTACATAACCTTTTGCACAGATGATCATGGTCCTACGATTGGTATCGGTTTTACAAAAGACTTCAAGACTTTTGTGAGGCTTCCAAATGCTTTTGTTCCATTCAACAGAAACGGTGTGCTTTTTCCAAGGAAGATAAAGGGTAAATACGTGATGCTGAACAGACCCAGTGACAATGGTCATACTCCGTTTGGAGACATCTTCTTGAGTGAAAGTTTTGACCTTGTGCATTGGGGAAACCACAGATTTGTAATGGCAAGGAGTAACCACAATTGGTGGGAAAACTTGAAAATCGGTGCAGGTCCAGTACCAATTGAGACAGATGAAGGATGGCTCTTGATCTACCATGGGGTAACTTTGACATGCAACGGCTATGTTTACAGCTTTGGTGGGGCAATACTTGATTTAGAAGATCCAAGCAAGGTTTTATACCGATGCAAGTATTACTTGCTCACACCCGAAGAGAATTACGAGGTGTGCGGCTTTGTACCGAACGTGGTCTTCCCGTGTGCAACCCTTTATGAAGAGCAAACCAAGAGAATTGTCATCTACTACGGTGCAGCAGACACCTATGTAGCTGTAGCTTTTGGGTATTTAGACCAGATCGTAGACTACATAAAGAGCAATTCAGAAAAATAAATCGTCAGAACTGTCTTTGGTTAATTCATAAGCATTTTTCAAATTCAATTAACTGTCGATAGCACGGCTGAAAAAAAGAAAAACCATCATATGCACAGACAATTTCAGCTGCACGATCAAACAACAAAGATGCTATATTGAAGATAGGTTAAAGAGAAAGATATCGAAGATCTGTATCTACTTCAAAGCTGAGGGAAAACTATCTATCTGAGGGAGAGATGAGCTTGGAACTCTTATCGGGAAAACTTAAGGAGGGTACCTTTGTTCAGGATCAAAAAGATTTCACACTCAGATTAGAGATCAGGAAAACAAGCTTTGGTTGGATGATAAACGGTTTCGTCAAAGGAAGACCGAGAATCCTCGAGATTTACAAGGCAACTTCACCTGGCATCGTTTTAGTCAACAATTGGCAATCTTGGGGTCCATGCGCAGTTGTAGATAACTCTTCGTACAAAGTACCACCTTTGAACCCAGAATGGCAATACAGTGCATCGTTGCATCCAGAATTAATAAAAGAAAACATTCTGGTCAGTGACTACTTCGTTGCCACTCAGGAAAGGCTATACGGCTTTCTGACTTCAAAGATCGCTCATCCATTTTTCACGATCAAAGACGGTACAGTTTCAGCGGCACTTGATTTCTCTGATCTGACTTTCACCGATTACGTACCACTTGAACCTCTGGCTGTCTTCGAGAGAAAGGATATCTTTCAAGCGCTGGAAGAATATGCAACGTTGATTTCGCAGGAAAACAACGTTCAGATTCGTAAACACAATCCAATTGGATGGTGCAGTTGGTATCAGTACTTTCTAAATCTTTCTTGGCAGGAACTGCTGAAAAACCTTTCACTCGCACAGTATTATCCATTTGATGTTTTCCAGATAGACGATGGCTATGAACAGGACATTGGAGATTGGCTCGAATCGAAAAGTGGTTTTCCTTCACTCGAAGAAATGGCTCAAAGAATAAAAGATCACGGCTTTAAACCAGGTGTCTGGACTGCACCGTTTAGCCTCTCTGAACAAAGTAAGTTGTTCAATTCTCACAAAGACTGGGTGGTAAAAGAGAACTCTTGTCCAAAGATGGCTTACAAGAACTGGAATAAATCAATCTATGCCCTTGACTTGTCAAATAACGAGGTCAAACAATGGCTTTTTGAAACTTTTTCAACACTTTACAGAATGGGCTACAGGTATTTCAAAATTGACTTTCTTTTCGCGGGCGCATTACCTGGTATGCGAGAAAAACCAGTCACACCAGTACAAGCCTTCAGAGAGGGTATGCAAATCATCAGAAAGGCTGTAAGGGACAGTTTCATACTTGGTTGCGGCTCGCCACTCTTACCTGCAGCTGGCTATGTTGATGGAATGAGAATTGGACCAGACACTGCGCCTTACTGGGGCAACGACTTGCCAGACACAGGAGGACCAGCGGCAAAATGGGCACTGAGAAACGCTATAACAAGATACTTCATGCACAAAAAGCTTTGGTTGAACGATCCAGATTGTCTGCTGCTGAGAAATCTTCAAACAGAGCTAAGTTCAGAGGAAAGAAAGATCTACGCCTATACCTGTGGACTTTTAGACAACATGATCTTTGTGAGTGATGATCTATCCTTGATCGATGAAGAAGGTAAGAAAATCTTCATGCAGACATTCAGGCTCACAGGTGGAAAGGCACGATTAAAAGAAATCATCTCTGAGGCAGCAAAGTATTCCATCGAGATTTATGGAACTAAAACGGGCAACTTCAGATTCGACGTTGATCTGGACAAGAAGCAATTTAATCTTGAAGCACTTCAGGAATAGAAAGCGGCGAGTAATGAGCTTTGCACGTTACCGTGTCTAACATCTTCCTGAATACCGTTGACGCAGTTTTCGTTCACAGTGCTGTAAGTTTCCCTTTGTTCTTAGCTGTGCGTTCTCAAAAGGTTTCTTGCAGAAACCCACTTGAACGAGTTAATCATCTGTGCAAAGAACAGATGTTATGGCACGTTGATCAGACAAGAGTCTGCCAAGTTACGCCGACTTTTGTGCAAAGGTGTTTTATGAGCTCTGCGATATGTTCAGTACACCGGACGAGCCATGAATCAATGCCTTTAACGAAACACAGGCTTTCAACTTTGTTTTCGCCCTGAATACTTAGTGATCTAATGAGCGCTTATTCCAAAAAAGATCGTTCATCTGCAAAGCTTTATTAATTCCTCAATCTTCGCTGTCGCGAGACAGATGACGGTATCGGCAGCACCATAGTAAATGAACAACTCATCTTCTTTCACAACTGCTCCGGTTGGAAAGACAACGTTATTTCTAAAACCGCCTTTCACTTCATACTCTACTTCAGGTACCAAGATCGGGTCTTGGCAGATTCCTATGACTCGTGAAGGATCTTCTAAGTCCAGCAGCATGACCCCCGCGGTGTAACGCTTTGTCCACTTTTCCTCCCATCCATTCTTCCCCCTGGACGGATCGATATCAACAGCATGAAAGATGACCAACCAACCCGCATCAGTCTTGATTGGTGGTACACCAGGTCCTATCTTTAAATTGGCAAAGGGAACATCTTCGACAGCCAAAAGCAGTTTGCTATCTCCCCAATGCTTAAGATCAGGCGAAGAACTTATCCAGATATCGAATCTCTCCAAACCAAGCCTTCCATATACTGGAAAAGGTCTCTCAAGGCGCACATAAAAACCGTTTATTTTTTCAGGAAAAAGCACAAGATTTCTGTTGTCAGGCGTGGATAGTGAAAGTATCTCAAAATTCTTGAAATCTTTTGTAGTTGCTATACCAGCCCTGATTCCATGCCATGTGTCAACTGCAAAGGACATGTAGATGGTTCCATCTATCACGGTCAGTCTCGGATCGTACATTCTTATGAAATCGTTTAGACCGATCTCAAAGTTCAGTGGTGAAGCTTCTACCGTCCAATGGACACCATCTTTACTCCGTGCCATCCCGAGGTTTGTACCTTCCAATCTCTGTTCTTCGAAAGAACCGTAATCGTTGCGGAAGACCATCAGGTACTCACCGTTGAACTCACATACACCTGGATTGAAAACCAGCACAGATGAATAACCAAGATTCTTGTAAGTCAGTATGGGATTTGCCGGATGACGCTTAACAACTTGCTTCGACTTCAGTTCACCTACGGGCTTGGGTTCGTAAAGCTTTTTAATCAGTGAGAAATCTATCATGAAAACGCCTCCTTTCATCTTGATCCCTTAAAGTATTACACATAAACCCAAGAGGAAGAAAATGCCTGTTTTTGACCAATAACTATGGTTCATGGTCTTTTTTGACTGTTATCACTGAAAAAAACCTGATGTGAAAAGCCAAGAATTAGTTCGCAAATCATTGTAACTATCGTTAACATTTGACAAAAGATACCGTAAAAACATAATATTAGTTAGCCTTTGATAACTAAATCGGGGGGGACATATGTTATCAAATCTTGAGTCAAGGGTCTTGAAGATCATCCGTGATTCAAAAGAAATATCAAGACTTGAAATATCCAAAAGCTTAGGTCTGAGCAAACCAGTTGTCAGTCAGACTGTTTCACAGTTGATAAAAAAAGGACTAGTTCAACAGATGGGTATTTCCAAATCAAAGTTTGGTAGACCAAGAATCAAACTGCAATTTATTCCAGACAGATGGTACTGTGTCGGTGTAGAACTCGAAGAGAACTACTTGGAAGCCATCGTCACCGATCTCACTGGCAAAGTAATGTTGTCTTTCAGAGAAAAGACTCCGTTGATACGAAAACCACTTGAAATAGCCACCTGGTGTTGTGAAAAGATTCAAGATCTGATAGCAAAATCGTCCGTTCCCAGACAGAAGATACTCGGTGTTGGTGTTGGTATTTCTGGAATGGTCGATCCAAGCACAGACTTAGTGAGAGCAGCTCCTGCCTTTGAAATGAAGAATTTCGACCTGAAAACGACACTTGAGAAAGATCTCAATATACCAGTTTGTGTGGCTAACAGGGTAAAATTGGCTGCATTGGCTGAACACACAGTTGGTGCGGCTAAGGGGTTCACTGATATTCTTTTTATCTTCATAGACAGTGGTCTTGGTTCAGCCCTGATAATCGATGATCAACCTTTTCAAGGACACTTTGGCAAAGCAGGAGAATTTGGTTGGAATGTAACAGACGTTGATCTCACAAAAGACGATCTCTCTGAAGAACCACAGTTTGGTCATTTAGCTAGGAAATTATCTGGACACGCACTGAGCAAATACTTGAAAACCTCAGATGTAGGAGTGTTTAATGAGATCTTACGTAGCCTGCACGAAGAAAAACCACGCAGCACAAAAATCAAGCGGGCTTTGTTGCATCTGTCTGCCGCAATGAGTAATGCAATACTCATGTTTGATCCACAGATGGTGATAATCAAAGGAAGAATCGGTCAAAGATGTTTCAAAGAACTCTCACACTTTATTCTTCCAGAGCTTCAAAGGATGCTACCAGCTGAGTTTTACGAAAATCTGCAGCTAAGGAACGGCACAATTGAAGAGTTTGACGTTGCCTTAGGTGGAGTCTTCTTGGTTCAGAAGAGGATAATGAACATCTAAATCCCTGCGAGGAGGTGGTTTCATGAAGAAGGTTCTTGTTGCGTTACTGGTTTTGGCAACGGTATTTGTCATGGCTGATGTCGTTCTCATGTGGTTCACAGACGGACCAGACTTCGACATCATGCAGTCACAGATTGCAAAATTTGAGAAAACCGAGGGTGAAAAGGTCGTTGTACTTAACCTTCCCTACTATTTGGAGTACAAACCCAAGCTCGCGGCTATGGCTAAGGCTGGCTCACCACCAGACGTTGCAAGAGAAACCGATATTCTCCCATGGGTCGAGTATGCCGTCGATCTAAAACCACTGATTGAAAAGTACACAGGCATGAAATTCGAGGAATGGCTGGACAACGTCTCTTTCTACAAACCTGCGTTCAAGAAGATTTACGAGAAATTGGGGAAGGTTGTTGGAATCCCTTACACATCCGATGCACACGCAATCTTCTACAACAAAGAGATATTCAAGAAAGCAGGTATCGAACCACCAAAAGACAAACCGTGGACTATCGATGAGTGGTACGCTGCTATGAAGAAGATCAAGCAGAGCGGTGCCGCAAGGTATGCCCTTGTTTATGATTTCAGTCCGTACAGATTCTCAAACTTGCTGTACGTCTTCGGTGGAGGAATTTGGGATCCAAACGGTAAGGAAATAACGATCGATTCAACTGAATCAATCGAAGCACTCGAATTTTTCGTCAAACTGCACGACGAAGACCTCATGCCGAAAGCTGTCTGGCTTACCGGCGATGCCCCAGCTAAGTATTTCCAAAATGGTATGGCAGCGATGTATGTCTCTGGAATTTGGATGCTCGCACAGTTCAGAGAACAGCTCAAATTTGATTGGGGCGCAATCATGTGGCCCTACAAACGTCAGCGAGCGGTCATGACTGGTGGAAAGTACATCGTACCATTCACAGAGAAAGGCGCAAAGCTTGCACTCTTTTTGACAAACCAAGAAAACTTGGCTGAATTTGCAGGAAAACTTTTCCTTATACCAGACAGGAAAGACTTAGCTGATAAAGTTGTAATAACAGATCCTGTGATAAACGAAATCTATGCCATTGTGATGAAAGATCTTAACGAATCTGGCAGGGGAAGTTTAGTTGCTGATTGGTACGATCCCGACACCGCTGCGATAGTACAAAAGAATCGTTCAGTCATAACTGATGCCATAAAATCTGCTGTAGCAAAAGAAAAGACACCAGCTCAGGCATTCAGAGAACTCGCAAAGTTTCTCAGAGAAGAAGCAGCCAAGAGTAAATGAGAGTCTGCCGGGAGGTCTTCCTCCCGGTTTGCCAAAACTGGGGGAATGCTTTTGAAAAAACAATTAATGGCGTGGTTATTTCTTTTACCAAATCTGTTGATCTTCTGCATATTCATAGTCACACCGGCATTGAGCAGTTTTTACTTTTCTTTCACAGATTCAGATATGCTGACCTTCTCTGGCAGATTCATCGGTGTAGCGAATTTCAAAAATTTACTGCAACCATCGAGTGATTTTGTCCGCGCACTGCTCAGAACACTTATTTACACTGTTACGGTAGTTCCCTTGGTCTTTCTGTGCTCGCTTGGACTTTCGGTCATGACGACATCAGACTTCTTTTATGGCAAACCATTCCTACGTGCTCTCTTCTACTGGCCATGGCTCTTATCACCTTCCATCATTGGGATATCTTGGAAATGGTTTCTCGATTATGATGCTGGATTGATAAATACACTGTTGATGAAATTTGGGCAAAACCCTGTGCCCTGGCTGATAGACAAAAAGCTGGCGTTCATCAGTGTCACAATGGTGACTATTTGGAATGTTGCTGGATATTTCATGGTGATGTTCAACGCTGCACTGACTACTATTCCGAACGAGGTTTACGAAGCCGCAGCTTTGGACGGTGCCAATCGTTGGGTGAGATTTTGGAAGATCATCTTTCCATTGCTCAAGCCGACCTCGGTGCTCGTTGTGGTACTGTCAACAATCATGACTATGAGGAATTTCGAGATAATATACGTTTTCACCGCTGGTGGTCCTGGAACTGCGACAACGATGATTGCTCAGAGAATATATCACGCTGCATTTATGGAAAGAAGGCTTGGGATGGCTTCGGCTATGTCCGTAATATTGTTTTTCATCTTGATAAGTTTGTCTTTACTACAGTTCAGGATCTTGGAGGAAGAGAAATGAAAAGAAAAAGAAGATTACTGATAGTGATTGTGAATCTCTTTGCCTATCTGTTTGCGTTTTTTTATGTCTTACCGATCCTCTGGACAGTCTTCTCGAGTTTTAAAGAAGAAACAGACCTCTTTGCATGGCCTCCAAGACTGATAACTAAACTCACTTCGATCAATTATCAATTAGTATTTTCAAAGACTCCTATCTCTTTGTTCATCAGAAACTCTTTTCTAATATCGATTTCTGCAACCGCTTTGACTGTATTGATAAGCCTAATGGGTGGTTACGCATTGGCGAAGTACCAATTTCGCTACAGGAACTTTGTCTCAAATTTCACGCTCTCTATGCTCATGATTCCACTTCAGGTCATAATGGTTCCTGTCTATCTGGTTTTATCTAAGATTGGCATGATCAACACACTTTGGGGATTGATCATTCCTCCTGCAGCAACACCAACTGGCATATTTCTTGCACAGCGATACATTCATTCTGCGATTCCAGACGAATTGCTCGAGAGCGCGAGAATAGATGGCGCTGGTGAGTGGAAGATCTTCTTCAGGATTGTTTTACCACTCTCAACACCACTGCTGGCGGCTATTTCTGTTCTCTCGTTCACGTGGCGATGGAACGACTTTCTGTGGCCTCTCATCGTTGTTGGTTCTCCAAAGCTGTACACAATCCAACTGGCTCTTGGAATGTATGCTGGTGAGCATATAGTCCAGTGGGGACCACTCTTGGCTATGACAACGATCTCGATGTTGCCAGTGCTGATAGTGTTCTTGTCGCTGCAGAAATACTTTGTCAAGGGTATAACAACTGGAGCTATCAAATGAGGTGAGTCGCTTTGAATTACAAAATAGATCTCAACACTGTCTTTTATGACACAGCGGTGGAAGATTTTCTTCTTTCCAATGTTGAGCATACGCTTGTGCTGAAGTATGGAAAACCTGAGAAACTTTTTTCTTCGAAGGAAGGCTTACTGATAGAATTCACCAAAACAAATTTAGATCAACCGGAATTCTGCTGTCTTTGGCAAAATGGTTGCAAATTCAAGAGCAAAGATCTTTCTTGGCAGTTCTTCACAGCCGATAAGATAAGATCGATTCTCTGGAAAATAGATGGTCTAAAGAGAGTTGTGCTCAACTTCAAAGTGCCCTTAGTAAGGTTGTTCAAAGTACCATTTGCTGACTGTGTGGAAATTCAACAGCCTTTGCAGATTTCGTGTACCCAGAACTCAATAGTTTTCTCAGATGTTTTGCGTATCAAAATTCTGAAAGGTAGATTGGTTCAGTTAAAGCCTTCACAGAACAGATCTTTTGAGATTGTGATTGAAGATGAAGGATCACAGAGTATCGAAATTGCTTTCCGTTCTAAGCAGGAAAGAGATGATCTTTCGGAGGAAGTCGAAAATCGTCTCTATGTAGAAAGACTGCTCCAGAACTGCCCCAGCAACCTGAACGATCTGGAAAGATCGCTCTATTTGTTCTCAATACATACGGCTCTTTCTTCTTGGAAGGATTTTAAGACAGCACAATGTCTCTCGGCAGGGAATAACTACAGTTTCCCAAGAAGAACATATTTCAGAGATGGTTTCTGGACGTCATTAACCCTTCTGAAGGTAGAGCCAAAGATGGTTAGAGATCAGATAATAGCCCTTTCACAAGGTGTGCATAAGGACGGCTGTCCAAGTGCCGTAATGTTCTTAGATAGTGATGAAAGATCTTTGCTGAGGCAGTTTATCCAGCAGAATCATCAGATTAAGCAGTTCGTCAGATATGAAAACGACTGGTGGTCAGACCACCATGACTCAGGACCACTCTTCGTGCTGTTGATCAGCAAATACATAGATCTGACCGGTGATAACACGGTACTTTTTGAGGTTGTTGGCAAGGAGACTATCTTGGAAAAAGTAGATCTGATAGTTCAACAGATTCGAAATTACCAAAAAAGCGAGAATGGTTTGCCGCTTAAACCTTTTGATCCGAAAGATTGGCAAGACAATGTCTTCAGAAATGGTTTAGTAACCTACGACTTGGCTCTGCAGATAGCAGCGTTTAGAGAGGCGCACAGATTGTTTCAGCTTGCCAAGGTAGATAGAAAGGATCTTTTGGAAGAGTATCAGGTGATGAAAAAATCATTCAATGAAAGACTTTTCAATCCTGAGAAGGGGTATTTTTATGATTTCGTTGGCAGTTACACTGAAGATCATCTAAGTTTAGATACAGTCGTGGCAATACTTTATGAAATCGCAGAAAAAGACAAAGCCTTGTCGATGCTCTCAAAGATGGAAGAACTCTTGGAATCAAGAAACAACATGCAGCAACCATACGGTGACTGGGGTGTGATGAATGTCTGGCCTCTGTTCAAAAAACGTTCTCACCTATTTGGCAAAAGTGCATTTTCATACAGATACCACAATGGAAGTTGCTGGCCTTATATGAGTTCTGCTTATGCGCTTGCAAGGTTCAAGAGCGGGCTTGACCCAGCTTACGGTTTGCTCAAATGGTGGGAATACTCTCTTGAAAAGGGTTGGGTGAACTTGGTTGAATACTACTCACCTGCTTATCACAGAGGTGGATTAAACCAAGCTTGGAGTTCTTTCGCCGCATTCGTTATAAGAGAAATCTACGCTCAATAAAACTTGGAGGTGTGATCATGGTAGAAAAATGGAATCACTACCCTGTTTACATGTGGGCAGGCCCAGGGACTATAAGAATCAACAAAGTTAAGTTCCCTGGTACACCAATAGACGAACAAGTACACATGGAAGGAGGCTTGAGAAAAGGAGCATTTAGGCTGGGTGAGATGGGCTACAATTGGGCGTACTGTACTTACAATTGGGGCTTTCCTCCAGAGATAGAAAAGGAAGATTATGAGTATTTCAAGAAAACTGTTGAGGAATATCATCAAGAAGGGGTTAAAGTCTTTGGGTATGTTCAGTTCTCAAACAACGTTTTTTCGGGAACTTATAGAACCAAGCGCTGGTATGCCCTAGACCCATACGGTGAAAAGATCAACTACTATTCAGGTAGATACCTTGTCTGTCCGACCGACGAAGACTGGAAAGAACATCTCAAAGAGATAGTTGCAGGAATAGTCAACGCTAAAGCTGATGGTGTATTCTTCGACAACATCTTTGGCTCTTGGTTCGGTTTTCGTCCGTGTTACTGTGATAGATGCCAAAAACTTTTCAAGGAATATGCACAAGAACAAGGTTTTGAAGTGAACGAAATTCCAAAATTTCTGAGCGAGTCTTTGGAATCAAAGCTCTATCTGACCTGGAGAAGGAAGATCATATGGGACACAGTGGCAGAACTTTCTCAAATAGCTAAGAGACTCAATCCTGATATCCTAATATCTTCAAACTCTTTTGAAGCTGGAATAAGCAAACTATCTATCATGGCAGGCATCGATCTAAGAGAAGCCTTCAGAGTACAAGATCTCGTCATGATCGAGAACCACCAGATACCAAGGAAATTTCAAGGAATACAGATCTTCAACACGATGACTTACAGAATAGCTCATGCGTATTGTAAAGGCAAACCTGTGACGAGTGTACCTTATATGTTCGGCATCGGGGATGATCCTGCCTATTCCACAAGAATATACCTTCAGGCGATGGCTGAGGCTTATTCAAACGACTCGGTCTATGTGCTCAAAGGCACCGAATACTTTCACAATGGCAAATGGACACTCTTGACAGACGATCAATTTGAAGATATTCGTCTTCAAATCAAGGACTATCACAACTGGTTCAAAGGTAAGGACGGCGTTGTTCATAAGATATATGGAAAACGTGCAACGAGAATAGGCATCTTTCATCCATATGATTCACTAACCTTTTACTGGGAAAAGACTGCTCTGCCTTTTTTTGCGGCGCAGCATGAGCTGGTTCGCTCTAAGATCGACTACAAAGTCGTGTATGACGATTTTGATGAAATAGATCTTTTAATTGTGCCGCCTATATTTGAAAGAGGAGAGATAGAGAAAATCGCTAATTTCGAGAAAGATAAGATCTTTCTTGGTTACACCCCAATCGAAGGACAAAAGGTCATCTGGAGAGAACTGTATAATCTTGTCTCATCACAGCAAAAACCAGACCAACTTCTGGCATTAGAACAAGACCTATCGTTGCTAAACTTCTCTTTGTATTTCAACAATTTGGAATACAGAGAACGACTCAAGAAAAACGGTTTTCTGTTCTTCAACTACTTGAACTACTGCTATAACTTCACGCATCCATTCGATGCCAAAGAACTGATAGAGATAGTTCAAAGATACCAAGACTGGAAAATCGATTCTGACGGCTTCGTCGTAGTTACATCTTACGAAGAAGGAGATCTTTTAAAGATCCACGTCGTCAACCTTGAGGAAAAGGATGTGCAAATCGATCTTTCATTACCAAAAGGCAGAAAAATACAGAAGATACACGAATACAAATACAGCAATGCGCTCATTCACAGAATTTACATCATTCAGATGTGAGTACACCAACTGTGTGATGTGCGAAAAAAGGGTGAGACTGTTCTCACCCTTTCTTTTTCAACACTTCTGTGTTCACCAAGTTGGGTGGAATCTCTTCTTTTAAAGCCTTCAGCAAATTCTCTACCACCATGACAGACATTCTCGTTCTTGTAGCATAAGAAGCTGAACCAAGATGCGGTGCTAATACAACGTTGTCCAATTCGAGAAGCTCTGGCTCAACCTGTGGCTCATTTTCAAAAACATCGAGTGCAGCTCCTCTGATCCAGTTCTCTTTGAGCGCTTTTACAAGGGCTTTTTCATCCACCACAGGACCGCGCGCAGTGTTTATAAGGTACGATTCTTTTTTCATCATCTTCAATTCTTTTTCTCCTATCAGATGGTGTGTCTCTCTTGTGAGTGGTACATGAAGCGTTACAAAATCTGATTCTTTGAGCAACGTTTCAAGATCTACAAAGGTTGCATTAAGCTCTCTTTCAAGTTCTTCTGAAACTCTCTTTCTGCTGTAATAAAGAACTCTCATGTTGAACCCTAAGGCACGACGAGCCATCGCTTGACCTATTCTTCCAAAACCAACTATACCAAGAGTGGCTCCATACAGATCTGTGCCTAAGAGGAGCATTGGTTCCCAACCACGAAACTTTCCATCTCTCACGAATCTATCACCTTCAACTATTCTTCTTGCGATAGCCATCATCAAAGCCCAGGCAAGATCTGCCGTTGTCTCTGTCAAAACACCTGGTGTATTGGTCACCATGATGCCTCTTCTGGTTGCCTCTTCAACATCTATGTTGTTGTAACCAACAGCGTAGTTGGAGATCACTTTCAGTTGTGGTCCTGCAGAATCCATGATCTCTTTGTCGATAATGTCTGTGAGAAGTGATAAGATACCATCGACACCTTTCACCTTCTTGAGTAATAGTTCACGCGGTATGACCCCGTCATAGTCACTCACTTCTACTTCACAGTATTCTTTCAAAAGTTTTAAACCATCCTCTGGTATGAGCCTCGTCACAAAAACCTTGGGCTTTTTCATCGATCTACCTCCTCCTTCAATCTGTGGAACTATTGTATCAACCTCGCATATGCACTCAGGAATGTTCTTTTCGCATTCGCTACTACAAGGTCGGGATCTTCACCAACCATAGGCTTGACTTCGAAAGAGATCACAGGCCTCTCTGTTGCAACCTTCTTATCGAAGTAGCCAACCTTTTTCAGTGATTTGAGAAAGTAGAATACTTCGTTCACATCATTAGCCCCATCGGAGATACCAAACCTCGGGTGCAGATCACCGTGAGCTGGATGATCCTTCTTGAGCACGGCATTTCCTATGTGAACATGTGTTATGAAGGGTGCAAGCAGCTGAACTGTATAAAAAGAATCTTCAAAAAGCAAAGGCTGGTGAGAAAGATCAACAGTCAAGCCAAAGTTTTGATGAAAGGTCCTCACATTTGAAGCGATTTCAAATGCCACAGATGCTGGACCAACAAGTGCCTTTTTGTCGACAGACCAGTCGAAGACCTCCAAGTTCACTGCAACTATTCTGCCTTCTCTTTCACCATGTTCTTGAGAATAACTGCACAATTCCCTCAAAGACTTGACAAGCTGTGCCTTTGCAACCTCAAGTTCATTTTCCTGCGGCATTCTGCCGCTCAAGAAGGCGACGGCTTTTGCCCCCACAGAATAAGCGTTGTCGATGACAGTTTTGATCTCTTCAACAGCCTGTTTTCTTTCTGATTCATCAACTGAATTAAGATTCAGTTTTTTCGTCAGGACCAAAGGTTGTGCGGCGAGTAGAAGTTCCACCTTCGAGATCTCGCACATCTTTCCAATCTTCTCAAGTATTGGTCGTTCAACAAGTGCACTAATCTCAATGGCTTGGAAAAACTCATCTGTGAGAACCTTTTTCACCGTGGAAAGTATTTCCTCTTCGCTCTTCGCATCTGGATAAGCCATGAAGTGAATCAAACCCATGTGAAAACAGTCGTGCCAA
This sequence comes from Pseudothermotoga sp. U03pept, assembly GCF_051235805.1. Lineage (NCBI taxonomy): Bacteria > Thermotogati > Thermotogota > Thermotogae > Thermotogales > Thermotogaceae > Pseudothermotoga > Pseudothermotoga sp. U03pept. The sequence continues at coordinate 109,358 of NZ_JBPNXV010000003.1, forward strand.
GGATACATCTTTTACCTCCCTTCACAGATTGTTTTTATATCTTGTACTATCTTTCTTCCACCTTCAACCAGCAAGCCTATGTCAGTTGAACATACCAACAGCTGCATGCCTTTTCTTATCCAAGGCTCTATCGATTGGACATCCCGCAAGTGAATCCCAGAGGGTATGTTCAACCTCAGACACTTTTCCACAAATCTTTCTATGTGCTGTTGGACCAACGGGTCCTTGGTTTTACCTGGTATTCCAAGACTTTGGGATAGATCGTTTGGTCCTATTAAACATGCATCAACACCAGGCATTATCAACTCTTCAAGGTTGTCTACTGCTTCTTTGCTCTCTATCTGTAAGATTATCAACGTCTCATCATTCATCCACTTTACAAATTCATCGGGCTTCATGTCGGCAAAACCCGTGTGAGTTCTTCTAATTGCAATACCTCGCTCACCAAGGGGGTAGAACTTGGTTGCTTTAATTATCTGCTCAACTTCCTCCTTGGTTTGAACTTGTGGTATCAGTAACCCTTCTGCACCGCAATCAAGAGGTCTTGAGAGATTGTGATGGCCATACCTTGTTGGTACACGCACGATAGGTGTTATATCACCCGCCCTGGCCGCCCATACCATGTCTTGTACCGTTTCAAGCGAAAAGGAAGAATGTTCAGTATCTATGACGAAAAAATCAAAACCAGCCGTGGCAAAGATCTGTGCAATACTGGGAGTTCTTATCTCACTCACCATGATACCTACTGCATGTTTGCCTTCCTTCAGCAGTTGCTTTGTTTTGTTCTTTCTCACGACCTCACCCCCTAAACTTTTTTCATTTGATCAAATCTTGCCATATTTTTTCAACAACTCTATGTTGACTGGAAATTGAGGTTCTCTGCCAGTCAGTACCTCTATTACTCCTTGAGCTGCGCCTTCAGCCATTCGAATCACACACTCTTGAGTGAGTGCTGAGTTGTGTGGAGTCAAAAGAATCTTTTCACAGTTGAAGAATGGATGATCTGAAGGAGGAGGTTCATCCACAAAAACATCGGTTGCTGCACCTTTGATCCACCCTTGGTTCAACGCCTTCAAGACAGCCATTTCGTCCCACACAGGACCTCGGGACATGTTTATGATAAAAGCCGTCTGTTTCATCATTCGCAACTGTGCCTCACCTATCAAATTCCTGGTTTGGCTTGTAAGTGGCACGTGTATCGATACAAAATCAGATCTTTCAAGCAACTCTTCGAGCGAGACCAACTCGACACTCAGATCTTGAGCCTTTTGCTTACTCACATAAGGATCATATGCAATAATCCTCATCGAAAATGCCGCTTGACACTTCTTTGCAACCAAGGAGCCTATACTGCCCAAGCCAACTACTCCCAACACCTTCCCATCGATATCAATAGTGGAGAATTCATCTCTGATCTTGAAATTACCTTCTCTGGTAGCACGATCCATATCCTTGAGTCTCTTGGCGAGTGCAAGTATGAACATGATAGTACCTTCAGCAACAGAAAGGGCATTTGCATTTGGAGTGTTCACAACGTATATACCGCGCTTTGAAGCTTCTTCCAGATCAACGTTGTCTACGCCAACACCATGTCTTGCGATCACTCTGAGTTTGGGAGCATTTTGTATTATATGGGCTGTGAAAGGGGAGGTGCGAACTATCACACCATCGATCTCTTTGATCTCTTGTGCAACGATCTGAGGATCTGAACTTGATGCATAAACTACCTCAAAACCTGCCTCTTTGAGAACCTTCACACCATTTTCGTGAATGGGCTGAACAATCATCACCTTCATTTCTTGATCACCCTTTCAACACAGAAACTGTACCAAAACTTATTGGGCAGACCAAAACCCAATCATTTGGGCTCTGCAATGCACAAAGTCTTTATATGCCATCTTCAAGAGATTCTCAAGGAGCTTCGAATGCATTATAACTAAGCCAAGAATAGTATAGCGACATTTCCGTGATTGTTGACTCATTCAGTGTGACGAATCCTGAAAGGTTGGAAGAAAAGGAAGGTTCATGAGAAAGAAGTTTTTTCCACAAACGTCAAAGATTGCCACATATCTCTAAGGTTTCTGTATGCATATCGTTGTCTCTACGCCTTGTACTAATACCCAGGCTTTGTAACCAGATCTTTGGCAGTAGCTCAAGATTCTCTCTTTTGAAATAGGGTAATCCACAATCACCATCAGAATATCGTTTGAATTCATTTCTTGCAGCTTTTTCCTTGTTTGAAGTTCTGGAATGGGGCATATCTCTCCACGCATATCCAAGATCAGTTGTGGCTTTGGGACTTCCTTAGCGTCTATAACATAGTAAACCATTGAGCCATCGTAGGATTTCACAGATCCAAGGACATGCATAGATATTTCTTGAAGGATGTGGAAAACGTGCTCTGAAGCAATATCATAACGATCACCCTCTTTGCTTCGAACTACCTTCAGTAAGCCATATTTCACCATTTGATTTAAATACCTGAAGGCAGTGGAAAGATCTATTTTCAGTTTTTCAGCCACCTCTTTAGTAGTCATGCATTCTTCAGTGAGCAACATGAGTATCTCCAGCCTTCTTTGATTTGCCAAAACCTTCAAGAGTTCGACCATCTTACTTCCACCACTCAACCAGATCACCTCATCAAAAACGCGGGTCGAATGACCCGCGTTTGGAAAATGATCATTCGACTTCAGCCAATGGACTTAGGATGTTTTTCCACTAACTCCACGAATCTTCCATAGTCAATCAGAGGAACCTTAGAATCAGACTCACTGTAACCACGTGACAAAAAGTCGTCCTTTATTGCAAACACACTGGCTTTTGTATGACTTTTGAAATCTTCCAAAGCCCAGTATACACCATTCTGTATCAGTACAACATCGTCTTCATCTGTGGCTGCGTACAGTTTGATCCGTTCGGCAGGATTGTTTGGACCATATTTGATTAAGATAAGCGCCATCTTACCACCCTCTCACATGAAAACAACGTGATCGAATTGATGGAAAAACTCTGGAAGACTTCCCTTGTCGATAATCGTTGCCGAAAAGTTTTCATCCAACTCTCTTACCTTGAAATTCTCCAAATCTTCTTTTACGACATAGACCTCTGTTCCGTAGTTCTTTATGTATCTGTGGCATATTGAAAGTGGGAGCAAGCCCAACATCTCTGGTTTGGTGTTCTTGGACAGTGCAACACATGCTTCATCGAGCAAGAGTACTGCTGGTTCTAAATCTTCACCGTACATGCCAAAAGCAGTTCTAAAAACTTCATTCACCCATATACTCCCAACTGGTGATTGATAAGCTACAAAGAGTAATTTTTTCACAACCACCACCTCAAGCCATTAGGTTTATGAACCTATCACTGCTGGCGAACAAAGCTGCCAGTTCTGGTAATCCGCTGGGTTTTGAACCTTCGATGATCATATCTGTGGTGATCCCTCTGTAATCCATACAGATACCACATATGTCAACTCTCAGTTTTCCCTGCTCGATCATCTGCTTGAGCTTCTGCGGAATATTTCTATCAATTCTTATGGGTTTCACATTCTTGTTCACGCAAAGAACTGAATCAGCGAAGAGAAAAAGATTTACCTCATGACCTCTCTCAACTGCCGCCTCAGCTATCTTCATTGCGGTGTCAAGATCTTCGTAGGTGTAGGGTGGTACCATAACCTGTATTGTTATCTTCATTCATCATCTCTCCCTACCAAAGAGCAACCATGCCATAGTCCAGTTGCCAAGCAAGAAAAAGATTGAGGTTACTATTGAAGAGATAGCCAAAGTTGGCACACCGGTCAAGAAATGTCCAATGTTGCACCCACCAGCAGTCGCAGCCCCAAAGCCCATCAAGACACCGCCAACTAAAACTTGAAGGTATGTGGATGGTTTCTTGGGCATGCGAAGCTTGAATTCTTTGCCAACAATTGCTATAAACATCGCACCTAAGATTATACCGAGCACCTCTGCACCAATCCAGTTCAATGGCTTGTTGCCTGTGTACACAGAGAGAATATTGGTCCAGCCACCTGTGATGCCCAGTCCGTAGTTTCTACCGCTCGCCGCACTTGCCCACCAAGCTATCGGTTGCAGTATGGCTATCAATACAGCCGCGACAATCCAGTTGATCTTCGTTTCACGCTGACTCGTTTTCGTGCCAAATGCGTACCACAAGAGCAATACGACAAAGATCAAGGTGATTATCCATGGATTTACGTTGAAGATCGTTGCCAAAGTTGGTCCTGTCTTCGACACATACACTGAGCTATTGGATGCAACTGTGATGTTGTACTTGTTCAACCATTTCATCCAGCCAGAGAGTACTCCACCGCTGGTCGCCTGGGCTGTCAGACCAAAAGCAAGAGCAGCCAACCAAGCAGTTGTCATACCTTCTCCTACTCGGTAAGTCACACCAGAAGCGCAACCTCCAGCCAGTACCATGCCAATCCCAAAGATGTAACCACCAACTATATTCGCAATCCAGTTCAACGGC